>NZ_JAKUFQ010000050.1:0-39512 GCF_022663475.1 Bacillus cereus group sp. BfR-BA-01382 | reverse complement strand
TTCTTTTGAAGTTCCTGGTTTTGCTCCACTACCTTTACAAGTATCACATGGATCTTCTACTGGAATTTCCACATTTAATTCCTTACCAAAAATAGCTTCTTCAAAATCTAAAGTGACTTGATATTGTAAGTCAGCACCTTGGCGCGGAGCATTTGGATCACGGCGTCTGCCGCCGCCACCGCCAAAGAAAGAACTAAATATATCTTCAAAACCGAAGCCACCGCCGAAGTCTCCTCCGCCGCCAAATCCACCGAATCCTTGATTTGCACCAGCATGACCAAATTGATCGTACTGCGCACGCTTTTGATCATCACTTAACACTTCGTATGCTTCTTGTACTTCTTTAAACTTTTCAATTGCATTTTCTTCTTTGCTTACGTCTGGATGGTATTTTTTAGCCAAACGACGATACGCTTTTTTTATTTCATCTGTTGAAGCGCCCTTGCTAAGTCCAAGGACCTCATAATAGTCTCGTTTACTCATAAATTTACAACCCCCGAATCTTTCACATAAACGTAATTTTAACACCGAAAGAAAGTGCTTTGCAACAAAGTTTCCTCACTTACAGTATGCAAAGCGAAAAACTTAAGATCCTCACACATCACTTCTCATTCGTGAAAAAAGCCAAAGTCAAGGCACGCTTGACTTTGACTTTTTGTCATCTTACTTATTATGTTTACAGTTGAATTACTTGTCTTCTTTTACTTCTTCAAACTCAGCGTCAACTACATTGTCTTTCTTCGTGCCAGCGTCTTGTGCACCTTGCGCACCTTCTGCTTGACCAGCAGCTGCTTGAGCTTGCTCGTATAATTTAACAGTTAATTGTTGTACGATTTCTTGTAAAGCATCTTTTTTCGCACGAATTTCTTCAAGCTCGTTTTTCTCAATTGCAGCTTGTAATGCTTCTTTCGCTTCTGTTGCTTTTGCAACTTCAGCTGCATCTACTTTACCTTCTAAATCTTTTACAACTTTGTCTGTTTGGAATACAAGTTGGTCAGCTTCGTTACGAAGTTCAACTTCTTCCTTACGTTTTTGGTCAGCGTCAGCATTTGCTTCCGCTTCTTGTACCATACGTTCTACTTCTTCATCAGAAAGACCTGAAGAAGATTGGATTGTAATAGCTTGCTCTTTGCTTGTTCCTAAGTCTTTCGCACGTACGTTAACGATACCGTTCGCATCAATATCGAATGTTACTTCGATTTGTGGAATACCACGTGGTGCTGGTGGAAGGTCAGTTAATTGGAAACGACCTAACGTTTTGTTGTCAGCTGACATTGGACGCTCACCTTGTAATACGTGAATGTCTACTGCTGGTTGATTATCAGCAGCTGTCGAGAATACTTGTGACTTGCTTGTTGGAATTGTAGTGTTACGCTCGATTAATTTCGTGAACACGCCACCCATAGTTTCAATACCTAAAGAAAGTGGAGTTACGTCTAATAATAGAACGCCTTCTACATCACCAGTAAGTACGCCACCTTGAACTGCAGCACCTAATGCTACAACTTCATCAGGGTTTACACCTTTATATGGCTCTTTACCAGTTTCACGTTTAATAGCTTCTTGTACAGCTGGGATACGAGTAGATCCACCAACAAGAATAACTTTATCTAATTCGCTTGGAGCAAAACCAGCGTCTTTTAATGCACGACGAGTTGGCTCTAATGTTCTTTCAACAAGACCTGCTGAAAGCTCTTCGAATTTCGCTCTTGTTAACGTTAATTCT
Organism: Bacillus cereus group sp. BfR-BA-01382; assembly: GCF_022663475.1. NCBI lineage: Bacteria > Bacillati > Bacillota > Bacilli > Caryophanales > Bacillaceae > Bacillus > Bacillus cereus group sp. BfR-BA-01382. Next base: position 37,786 of record NZ_JAKUFQ010000050.1, on the reverse strand, counting down.
AGGTGTAATGGACCAGCAGCTCCAGCACTAATGAATGGTAATGAAATTTGAGTTTGTGTTACACCAGAAAGATCTTTTTTCGCTTTTTCAGCTGCATCTTTCAAGCGTTGAAGCGCCATTTTATCTTGGCTTAAATCAATGTTATTTTCTTTTTTGAACTCAGCTACTAAGTGATCGATGATAACTTGGTCAAAGTCATCGCCACCAAGACGGTTGTCACCAGCAGTTGAAATAACTTCGAATGTGCCGTCTGCTAACTCAAGGATAGATACGTCAAATGTACCGCCACCTAAGTCATATACTAAGATTTTTTGTTCTTCGTCTTGTTTTTCTAAACCGTAAGCAAGTGCTGCTGCTGTTGGCTCGTTAATGATACGCTCAACTTCTAAACCAGCGATACGACCAGCATCTTTCGTTGCTTGACGCTCTGCATCGTTGAAGTATGCAGGTACTGTAATAACAGCTTTCGTTACTGTTTCACCTAAGTATGCTTCAGCAGAAGCTTTTAAGTTTTGTAAAATGATTGCAGAAATTTCTTGAGGTGTATAATCTTTACCTTCAACTTCTACTTTGTAGTCTGTACCCATATGACGTTTAACAGACATGATTGTATTTGGGTTTGTAATTGCTTGGCGCTTTGCAACTTCCCCAACTTGACGTTCTTCATTTTTGAAAGCTACAACAGAAGGTGTTGTACGGTTTCCTTCTGGATTTGGAATAACCTTTGGTTCTCCACCTTCCATAACAGCTACACAAGAGTTTGTTGTACCTAAGTCAATACCGATAATTTTACTCATGGCGAATCCTCCTAGTTTTATGTAAATTATTGATTTACTTTTACCATTGATGGGCGAATCACACGGTCTTTTAATTTATAACCTTTTTGGAATTCTTCCACAACCGCGTTTGATTCAAATTCACTATCTTCCACTTGCATAATAGCTTGGTGTTCATTAGGATCAAACTGTTTACCAACAGCTTCAATCACTTCCACACCTTCTTTAGTCAGCGCTTCTAACAATTGACGATGCACCATTTCCATGCCTTGTAACAAGGATTTCGTTTGCTCATCAGTCGCTTCCACTTGCATTGCTCTTTCAAAATTATCAAGAGCTGGCAAAATGTCTGAAACTAGACTTTGTGCTCTATATTTTTCAGCAGCCTGTTTATCCATTTGGACGCGGCGCTTATAATTTTCAAAATCAGCTTGTAGACGTAATGTGCGACCTTCCGTTTCCGTTAGTTTCGCTTGTAACTCATCTACTTTTTCTTGTAAAAGAGCAGCCTCACTTTTTTCTTCTACAGTTTCTTCACTGTTTTCTGGCGTGACAGCTTCTTCAACTTGCGCTTCTTTTACTTCTTCTACCACTTGTTCGTTACGCTCTTCCACAATATTCACCTCCTTAAAAGGTATTAGGTATCATGCATAGCATGATTACCTAAGCATTATATATTACACACAGCAATGAAAATTTCATCACTTGAGCGAATGTATTACTCTCATTTACTTTTTAAGTCCATCTGTAAATTGTCTCGTAAATAACTGTAACAAACTAATTACACGAGAATATTGCATTCTTGTCGGACCTAAAATAGCAATTGTTCCAAGTTGCTCTTCGCCGATCGAATATGTTGCAGAAATTAAACTGCAATCCTCCATAGCCGTCGAAGTGTTTTCCCTACCAATTTTCACTTGAATCCCGACTTGTTTATGACGCAAAATGTCATAAAATTCAGCTTCATTATCAATCATGGTAAGCAAAGATCTAACCTTTTGAATGTCATGGAACTCTGGCTGCGAAAGCATATTTGCTTTTCCTCCAAAGTATATCTTTTCCGATAACGGAACTTGAAATGTACCATCTAACATTCTTATTGCACTATCATAATTATGAACATACCCACGTAAAACTGTAACAATTTCCTTAAAGATTTTATTATGAAGTTCTTCCATCGGTACGCCAGATAGCTTTTCATTTAAAACATTAACCATTTTTTCTAAATCTGATAAATCAACAGATTCCGGAACGGTAATCGTTTTACTTTGTACATGCCCTGTATCAGTTACAATAATAGCGACTGCAGTTTGACGATCAAGCGGCACAATTTGTACATTTTTAAGTTTATTTGTGCTTAACTTCGGTCCAAGAACAATGGCCGTATAATTCGTAAGTTCTGATAAAATTTGAGCAGATTGCTGTGCAATTTTTTCCGCTTCAAAAATTCTTTCAGCAAATAAATCTTTAATTTGTACAATTTCAGCGTTCGGTAAGTTTTGCGGCGCTAAAAGATGGTCTACATAAAATCGGTAGCCTTTCTCAGAAGGAACACGTCCAGAAGAACTGTGCGTTTTTTCAATAAAACCTAATTCTTCTAAGTCCGCCATTTCATTTCGAATAGTAGCTGAACTAAATGTAATTTCATCTTTTTTAGCCAACGTTCTAGACCCAACAGGCTGCGCTGATCCAATAAAGTCATCAATAATTGTTTGTAAAATTAAGAGCTGACGTTCCGTAAGCATCTCATCATCACCTCTGTTAGCACTCTTTGTCTTTGAGTGCTAAATCTATTAATAACTTACCAAAATTGACATTCAATTGTCAACGGAAACGTCACGAAATAATGAAACTTTTTCACGTTAATGGAACATTTAATTAGTCAATTAAAAATGATTGGAATACTTCATTCCCTAATAATTTTCCTTTTCGCGTTAAACGAACATATCCATCGCTCTCTTCAAGCAATCCTTGTTCTTGGTTGTTTTGTAACTGCTTCGCGAAAACTTGATCCATCTCCATATTAAATTTCTTTTGAAATGCTATTTTAGATACACCTTTTGTTTTTCGAAGTCCTAAGAACAACTCTTCTTCCATCTTTTCTTTCTCCGTCACCACGTGAACATCTAAATACGGAAATCCTGTTTCATCAATTTTATTAAAATATTGCTTCAGCGGACCTACATTTTGAATACGTTCCCCATTCACATAACTATGAGCTCCAGCTCCAAAGCCATAATACTCTTCATTATTCCAGTATGTGAGATTATGTCTACTTTTATTGTCACCTTTTGAGAAATTACTAATTTCATACTGGTTATAACCGTGTTTCTCCATTTCATCCATTACCATTTCATACATTTTCGCTTCATGGTCTTCACCCGGAAGACGCAATTTCCCTTTATTCATTAAGTTATAAAACACTGTTTTAGGTTCCACAATTAATGAATATGCCGAGAAATGTTGTACACCAAGCGTAAAAGCAATGTCTAATGTTTCCTTCACATCTTCTATCGTTTGTCCTGGCAAAGCATAAATAATATCTACATTAATATTTTTAAAGCCTACTTCCTGAGCTTCTCGAATCGCTAGGAATGCATCTTCCCTCGTATGCTTGCGCCCGATTTTCTCAAGCAGTTCATCACGGAACGTTTGCACACCAAAACTAATTCGATTCACTCCACCTTCTAGTAGTACATTCAACTTCTCTTTCGGTAGATCTCCTGGATTCGCTTCAAATGTCAATTCACAATTCGGAGCAAACGGGCGCAAATGACGATTAATAATCTCGAGTAATTTTTTTGTCTGTTCCATATTTAACGCTGTCGGAGTTCCACCGCCCACAAAAATCGTTTTCATACTATCAAACGGAACTCTTTGAACCGTATTTATTATTTCCTTCTCTAAATAATCTAAATATTGATCAACCGGTTGGCGTTCAATAAACACTTTATTAAAATCACAATAGTGACAAATGTGCTGACAAAACGGGATATGAATATATGCAGCTTGTACCAAATATAACTCCTACCTTTCTAAAAAGAAAACCTCCGCCCTCCGGAGGATTCTCTACTTCTCTAACGTATTACGAATTTGTTCCATTCGCATTTTCCCCCAATCATACATCATTTCAACGATCGGTAAAAGTGACATGCCTAGTTCCGTCATATAATACTCAACACGAGGAGGAATTTCGGGATATACTGTTCGATCAACAATCCCATCTTCCATTAACTCTTTTAATTGGTTCGACAAAACTTTATGAGAAATGCTTGGGAATAACCGTTGTAATTCACTAAAACGATGAGGCCCTTCCACACCAAGATGCCACAGTATCACAACTTTCCACTTTCCACTAATAATAGAAAGCGTCAATTCCTTTTCACAATTAAAATTGCCATTTTGTATTTTATCTTGAATATCTTTTCGAATATTTTCGGACATTAACAATCTCCTAACTCTATATGAACTAAAAAGCTCTCTCATTATTGTAAATGAGAGCTGCTCAGATGTCTAAAAAGTAATTATACAGAAAAAAGAAGCCGTACAAACGACTTCTTTTTTATTTCAAATATTAGTTGTCATCCATTTTCAGTACAGCCATGAATGCCTCTTGCGGCACTTCTACAGAACCAACAGACTTCATACGTTTTTTACCTTCTTTTTGCTTATCAAGAAGTTTACGCTTACGAGAAATGTCACCGCCGTAACATTTTGCAAGTACGTTTTTACGCATCGCCTTAATTGTAGAACGTGCTACAACTTTATTTCCGATAGTCGCCTGAATTGGCACTTCGAACTGTTGTCTCGGAATTAATTCTTTTAATTTCTCTACAATTACTTTACCACGGTCATACGCTGAATCACGGTGTACGATAAATGATAAAGCATCCACTTGTTCATTATTTAAAAGAATATCCATTTTCACAAGTTTAGATGGTTTATAACCAATTAACTCATAATCAAATGATGCATACCCTTTCGTATTTGATTTCAATTGATCGAAGAAGTCATATACGATTTCTGATAACGGGATTTCATATGTTAATGTAACACGCGTTTCATCTAAATATTGCATATCAATAAACGTTCCACGTTTACCTTGGCAAATTTCCATTACAGCTCCAACATAGTCATTCGGAACCATAATTGAAGCCTTCACAAACGGCTCTTCTACACGATCGATAGACTGTGGGTCTGGCATATTAGATGGATTATCAACAATAACATCTTCACCGTTTGTTAAATAAACTTTATAAATAACGCTTGGCGCTGTTGTAATTAAGTCAATCTTAAATTCACGTTCAATACGTTCTTGAATGATTTCCATGTGAAGAAGTCCTAAGAATCCACAACGGAAACCAAATCCTAACGCTTGAGATGTTTCTGGTTCAAACTCAAGAGCAGAATCGTTTAACTCTAATTTTTCTAACGCATCACGTAAATCGTTATAACGAGCAGAATCAATTGGATACAGCCCACAGAATACCATCGGGTTTAATTTACGGTAACCTGGTAACGCCTCTGCAGCTGGACGTTTCGCATGTGTAATCGTATCACCAACACGTGTATCACCTACGTTTTTAATAGATGCTGCTAAGAAACCTACATCACCTACTGTTAACTCGTCACGTTGCGTAGTTTTCGGTGTAAATACACCTACTTCTGTTACTTCAAATTCTTTACCCGTTGCCATCATACGTACTTTATCGCCAACTTTTACCGTTCCATTTACAACACGGATATAAGCAATTACACCACGGTACGGATCATATAAAGAGTCGAAAATCATACATTGTAACGGCTCTTCTGAATCACCTGCCGGAGCTGGTACTTTTTCAACAATTTGTTCTAAAATTTCTTCAATACCAATTCCAGCTTTTGCAGAAGCAAGTACCGCTTCTGATGCATCTAAACCAATTACATCTTCTACCTCTTGACGTACACGTTCTGGATCCGCACTTGGTAAGTCGATTTTATTGATAACTGGTAAAATTTCCAAGTTGTTATCAAGCGCTAAGTATACGTTCGCTAACGTTTGCGCTTCAATACCTTGCGCTGCATCTACTACAAGAATCGCGCCTTCACAAGCCGCTAAACTACGAGATACTTCGTACGTAAAGTCGACGTGTCCTGGTGTATCAATTAAATGAAGAATATACTCTTCACCATCTTTTGCTTTATAGTTTAATTGTACTGCGTTTAATTTGATTGTAATACCACGCTCACGCTCTAAATCCATAGAGTCAAGCAACTGAGCTTTCATTTCGCGTTGTGTTAACGCATTTGTTTTCTCTAAAATACGGTCTGCTAACGTTGATTTTCCGTGGTCAATATGAGCAATAATAGAGAAATTACGAATTTTGGACTGTCTTTTTGCTCTTTCTTCTTTGTTCATCTATGTTCTCAACTCCTAATAGTCTCGCCAATATACACTAGCACTGATTATATCAATAGAGCAACAAAGATTCAATGAAAACTCGTGCTGCTTACGATACAAATCATTCTATCTATATCTTATGCGAATAAACCATAAGAGACAAACCCTTTTCAAATTTTAAAACGGTTGTCTTACAAATCAGTAAAACAACCATCTCCCATGCTACTCTTAGCTAAAAATCCCCTTTATTTTCCCAACAACTATATCCGTTCCGAACTTCGTCATTTCATAAGCTACACTTGCTAACGCCATCCCAATTCCTTCTACAACATTAAAACTTCTTAAACGTTCTAATTGTTGTTGTTTTTCTGAAGCTGAAAACGAACTACCCAAAATTTCTGATTCAGCACCTGTACTCTCTGTCCCTGTCATATGAGCTATTTGTTCATACGACAATTGCCGATAACCTTTCATACTTTTCAAACCATGATTAGCAAGTGACACTCCTGCTATCATCATAAGTAAACATAAAGCTACACTACATATACACAAAAGCGCAAAACGACTCAAACTATTATCATCTTTCTCCCTCAATGTGTATACGCTCCCGTATTATCTTGATCAATTTGATGATGCAGCGCTGCATTTAAACCACTCGCTATTACATTCGCCATATCCTCAATAAAAGTATCTACTTCTTTTGGGGTCACCATTAAGTTATGACCAAGAGGCGATAGCACTTCATAAATCAACCTTCTTTTTTCTTCTTCTTCTAACGTACCAACAGCACCTAAAAACATATTTCGGCTCTTTTCATCTGGCATATCTTCTTCTGTTAATTTTTTCTTTTCTCCAAATGAAAATCCCGCTGGTAACAAAGATCTTGAAGGTTTGTTTCCTTCTTTCATCTCTCGACCAAAATGTTTCAAAATAAAATCAATCGTATCACTTGTAATCGAAACGGCATCGACCACAGTCGGAACACCAATTGCGATAACAGGGATACCTAATGTCTCTTTACTTAGTTCCTTACGTTTATTCCCAACCCCTGATCCAGGATGGATTCCAGTATCAGAAATTTGTATCGTGCTATTTACTCGCTCAATAGAACGGGCAGCTAATGCGTCAATCGCAATTACAAAGTCTGGATTTGTCTTCTCAATAATCCCATAAATAACATCGCTCGTTTCGATGCCTGTAATCCCCATTACTCCCGGCCGAATTGCACTAACAGGTCTGAATCCTTCTTCTACACTTTCAGGCTGCAATTGAAACAAATGTCTCGTTACTAATACATTTTCTACAACTATTGGCCCAAGAGCATCCGGTGTTACATTCCAATTCCCAAGGCCTACAATTAAACAGCTCGCTTCTTTTGTAACACCAACCTCTTCTAAGAAATAAGAAAATTCTTTTGCAAAAATACGCTCCACTTTTTGTTGAAGTTCTGTATCTTGCTGACGTATACCTTGTACTTCAAGCGTTAAATAATTTCCAGGTTTTTTACCCATCGCTTCAGAGGCAGCTTCATCAATTGTTACTTTTGTAATTATAGTACCTTCTTCTTCCCTCTCTTTTACAATTACCCCCTGTATCCCTTTTTGTTCTTCTTGGCTTTCTTGCAACATTTGATGAGCTTCTACAGCAAGGTCAGTTCTAACGCTATATTTACTTAAATCCAATGGTTCTTTCATCGTATCTCCTCCGTAATTCATAGTAAATATCGTTAGATTTCCCAAAGTTATATAAGGTCATTCTTTCCTTTACGTGAAATTTCATGGATATACTATTGCAATTCTCTTCACCGTTTGATAGAATATCACTTGTTCTATGTAAGAATCGAGTCATTCGATTGCACCAGGGAGGTGAAAAGTATGGCAAACATCAAATCTGCTATCAAACGCGCTAAACTTAGCGAAGAGCGTCGTGCACATAACGCTTCTATCAAGTCTGACATGCGTTCTGCTGTTAAAACTGTAGAAGCTTTAGTTACTAATAACGATCTTGAAAATGCTAAAGAAGCTTTCAAAACTGCTTCTAAAAAACTTGACAAAGCAGCTCGTAAAGGTCTTATCCACCAAAACGCTGCATCTCGTCAAAAATCTCGCTTAGCGAAACAAGTAAACGCGTAAGGCGTTTAAAAAACGATCCATTTGGATCGTTTTTTTATATACAAAAAAAGTTCATGCACTAGGTACATGAACTTTTTTTGTGTCATCACATATGATTTAATCGCATTAAGAAAAACTCGAGCACAAGTTTCTTATCCATCTTTCCCGTCTTCATACTATAATCAGCTTCCGCTAATTCTATAATCACTTTTTTTAATTCTTCAAAAGAGAAAAATTTCGTTTGATTCATCGCCAATTTTACACGATACGGATGTACACCAATATGAGATGCAATTTGATTTTGCCCATAACCACGTTGCTGTAACTCTTTCACTTGATACAACAAACGGAATTGACTCACTAATAACGCAAGCAATTTAATCGGTTCTTCCTGCTGCGTAAATAATCCATCCAAAATTTGCATTGCACCTGCAATATCTTTTTTCACCACTTTTTCTGTCAAAGCAAATACATTTTGCTCAACTGATTTTGGCACAAGCTCTGCAACAAGTTTCGTCGTAATCTCTCCGCCCATACCAACGTATAACGTTAACTTGTCCATTTCCTTCGCCAACATCGTTACATTACTTCCCACAAGCTCTAGCAACAAACTAACAGCCGCGTTATCAATGTGCACATGCACTTCATCTGCTCGAGCAACAATCCACTTCTGAACATCCTGCACTTGCATCGCATTCGCTTCTACTACATCTGCTGTTTTCTTTAATAGTTTTGTAATTTTTTTTCGCTCATCAAGTTTTTCGTAAGGCGCAACAAAAACAAGAATAGAAAATGGAGAAGGTTCACCAATGTATTCTTCTAAAATTTTTATATTTTGCTCTAACTTTTCTTTTTGCGAAGTCAAAAATAGCGGTGATTTTATTAACAGTACTTTCCGCTCTCCAAAGAAAGGAAGCGTACGCGCATCCTCAACCACATCTTCTAAATACGCTTCTTCCAAATCGTATGTCACAACATTAAACTCTCGATCTTCTTCTTCAAGTGCTTCTGTCGTAATAAGCTTTATCGTTTCATTTATAAAAAAAGCTTCCGTCCCATATAGTAAATATAACGGAGCAAACTGTTTCTTTTTAATTTTTTTATGTATATCACTCATACTTTTTCCTACTCCCTAACTTGGCAATATATATTTATACTAATGCCCTAGCTTTTGTTTTACAAGTACAAAGGAACAGGCTTTATAACCCGTCCCTTTATTTATATTAAACGCCACGCAATAAGCCCCGGGTTTCTTATTGGTGTGCGGTAATCACCTTCCCTTTATTATTCACAATAAAAATTCCAGTATAAGTGCCAACTGTTAACATGCTTGGAAACAAAAAACTCACGTTACTTCATAATCTAAAATTCGCAAAAAGCTCATTTTCTCTTCACATTGAAATTGTAGATTTTTTTCTGACAATATTTTATACTAAAGTGGAATGTTGGGGAGGGATTCTAAATGAATGATTTTGAACAAAACGTTCAAAGTAAACGCAATGACGCTATTGATTCAGGGGTAGGATTTATCGTCTCATTTGGTTTTTTCGCAACACTTTTCATCATTGCAACTGTTATTAAATTTATCGGTTCTTAAAGACTGCCACTTCATGGCAGTCTTCTCTTTTTCACCTATTATATGTCTTATCATATGTGATTTTACTTTGAAAGGTTCCATTTTCCCCTTTAAAAACATAGGAAATAGCACCTTGCTTGTCCGTGCGCCATATCGCACTCCCCATCTTCCCCAAACGTTCTATTACTTCTTTATGCGGGTGTCCATATCTATTCTGCTTACCAACAGATATAATCGCTACACGGGGCTGTATAACGTTCAAAAAAGACTCTATAGATGACGTATTACTTCCATGATGAGCAACTTTTAAAACATCCACTCGCAAATCTGGATACGCAGATACTAAAAACTGCTCTCCTTCTTCTTCTAAATCGCCTGTAAATAGCCACGTCAATCCTCCAAATTTTGCCCATATTACAATTGAAGCATTATTTTCACTTTTTTCTTTTCCTTTTGGAGCTAAAACGAAAAACTCAGCTTCATTTACACTCCAACTTTCCCCTTCCCCCACTTCAGTTATTTTCATTTCCTTTTCTAATGCCTGTTTCTTTACTACTTTTTCTAATACTGCATCTTTTCCCTTCCGGCCAAATACAACTTCTTTTACAGGTATATATGATAATAATTCTTGCGCAGCACCTATATGATCTGCATCTCCATGCGTTACGATTAATTTATCAATTGTTTTAATACCTTCTTTTTGTAAATAGGGTATTAAAACATCAGTTCCAACAGAAAATTCATGCTTTTTTTGTTGCCACTCTTCCTTATTGACACGAAGCGTTCCACCTGTATCAATAAGATAAACCCCTTTATCATACGGAAGGCGAATTAATATTGCATCACCTTGTCCAACATCAATAAATGTTACACTTCCGCTTCCTCTAAAATATGGATATACATAATGACACGTGCTAATAAAAAGAAATATACTCACAACTATACAAACCATTTTTTTCGGCGCTCTCCTTTCCCAAACTATCAATATACTGACAATACTCGTGCAATATACAGCTACAAGATTGAAGGACGTTTTCCCGAAAATAAGCTGGTTAAATGGTAAACTTTCACAATAACTTAGAAGAACATTAGACATACTCAAGCCTATTGATAACACATCCGCAAATCCTTTTGCGAGAAACGGGACAATTGGCATACACAGTAAAATAATAATGCTACATGGTAATACAATGATAGATAAAAACGGAACGTATAAAAGATTGAGGAAAATGCTATATGGAGAAAAATAACCAAAGTGATATAACAAGATCGGAGTACTAACGAGCTGTGAAATGATAGAAATATAAATAGAATTTCGGATTACTCCGTTGCTACTCCCTAATAAGAACGGAGCAGACAAAAGTAAAGCGAAGCTACCTACAAAAGAAAACTGAAATCCAATATTAAAAACAAGATAAGGGTCATATATAAGCATACATATAGCTGTTACACTTAAAGCATCTAAACTAGATAAACGAATCGAGCACATAAAAGCAATCAACATCAAAACTCCTGCTATAGAAGCCCTTATAACAGATGGTGACGCCCCTGCTAAAACCATATACAAAGGAATACAGACGATAAGGCAAATTGTTGCTACCTCCCTCGTCGCACCACTTCTTAGCAAAATAAAATATACTATCCCCATTAACAATACAATGTGCGAACCTGAAATTGCTAACAAATGTATAAGACCAAACTGTTGATATTGCTCTTCCACTTCAAACGTCATTTGTTGTCTATCACCAAATAGTAACGCATTCATAAAAGCACCTGATTGCTCTGGAAACATTTCTGTAACTTTCGAGATTGCTTGTTGCCTCAAAAGGAGAATCCATTGCATAAGCGACAGTGATGTTTTATAGCATTCAGAAATATATGTAGCCTCAAATGTGAAATGAATATGTTGCTTGTATAAATAATCACGGTAATTAAAACCATGAAAATTCCGAGCTGTTTGTGGTTCTTTCCTCTCACCCTCGAATACACATGATATCCCTGCGTATAATTGTTGCATTTTTTCCTTTTCCAGAGCTGATTTTATTCTATAACTTAATTGCACTATATTTTTATTGTGATCTTCAAATTGAAAAGATAGGCGATCGCCATTAACAAGCGGTGTATTTTGTATAACACCTCTTGTAACTCCATAGGACTCTCCTAGAGACTTATTCCACCCTTGAACATAAGAAGTGTATATAGCGCCACTAAAGCACGCTACAATGCAAAAAAAGAAGGTTTTACGCGAAGTGCGATATAAACAGAAGAAAATATTTAAAAAGAGGCAAAAAACTATCAATAAAAGTGACGAGGAAAAGGCAATTGCAATCCCTATTATAAACGAGATTGCAACATACCCCCATTGTTCCTGCAACTTATACTCACTCCTTATAGCATCATTTTTGCTTTCGTGAATACATGCTGTAATTCTTCCATTGATAAATTATCTTTTTCTAAAGACGCAAATAATTCTTTTAACTCCGTATAACGTTTTTGCTCCTCTAATGCAGCAATATCATATTCTAGCGGAACGTGCTTCACTGTTACATTCGCTTGTTCAAATAACTCTATGGCGTATGGATGATTTTTATAATCCTGCGCATAATAAACCGCTGTAATACCACTTTGAATAATTGCCTTACAACATTGTAAACAAGGGAAATGCGTAACGTAAATTTCTGCTTCCTCTGTTTTCGCACCAAACTTGGCACATTGTAATAAAGCATTCATTTCGGCATGAATTGTCCGAACACAATGATTATCGATTACGTAACAACCATCATCTATACAATGTACGCCACCTTTAATCGAACCATTATATCCACCAGCAATAATTCGTTTATCGCGAACGATTGTCGCTCCTACCGCAAGCCTTGTACATGTACTACGTAACGATAGTAGATGGCTTTGCGTCATAAAATATTGATCCCATGAAATTCGTTCCATATTTTTCACCTACTTTTTTGTCTACTTGTAGTGTAGCGAAAGAAGAAAAACTTCGTCAATCTTTTACGGAATAATAATTTGATCTTTTATCTTTTCAAGAGACTTCGCACCAATCCCATCAATCTCTAATAAATCTTCTATTTTCTGAAACGGACCATGTTCTTCTCGATATTTCAAAATACTTTCTGCCTTTCGAGAGCCAATTCCTGTAATCTTTTCCAATTGCTCCTTCGCTGCTGTATTTATTCGAATCTTGCCATCTTCCTTAGAAGAAGTAAACATCCCTTGTTCTGACTCATTTTTACTCGGTATATAAAGAAGCATTTGATCTTGTACAATTTGTGCTAAATTCACTTTTTTGATATCTACTTCTGATAAAAAACCACCAGCCTTTTGAACCGCATCCTTTACGCGATCTCCTTCCTTCATTTCATATACCCCTTCTTTATTAACCGCTCCTTTCACATCAATTATAATTGTTCTTTTCTGTTCCTTTGTATCCGATATTTTCGGTTTACCCTTTTTTTCTATCTCCTTCTCTTGCACATTCATTGTAATAGGCGTTCGTTCTACACTCTGATTCGTTTTCCAAAAAACAAGAAAAAGTAAAGTTCCAATAATAGCTACTAAACCTAACCACTTTTTCGGAAAATCCCACATCATTTTACACCTCTAATCATAAATTTATAACATCATTCATATTGTTTAGGAGAAAGCTGTTACGAAGGAGGGATGAAACTTTGAACATAGGAATTATAGGGACAGGAAACATGGGGAATATACTAATCGATGCATTTTTAGAAACCCGTGCTGTCAAACCTTCGTGCCTTACAATCATTAATCGGACGCCTGCCAAAGCATATCATATAAAAGAAAAATACCCTTCTGTTCATATAGCAAAAACAATCCCGGAAGTAATCGAACAATCACAACTTATTTTTATTTGCGTTAAGCCGATAGATATATACCCTATCCTAAAAAAATACGCTGAACATTTTTCTGATGAAACGTGCTTAGTTTCTATTACGAGTCCAATATCTCCATCACAATTAGAGACTCTCGTACCTTGTCACGTCGCGCGTATCATTCCAAGTATCACAAACCGCGCCCTCTCTGGCGCCTCACTATTTACATTTGGAGATAATTGCTCTGAAGAATGGCAACAAAAATTACTTCGTCTATTCAAAAACATTTCTACACCTCTTGTAATAGAAGAAGATATAACGCGCGTTTCATCTGATATAGCAAGTTGCGGTCCTGCTTTCTTTAGTTATTTACTACAATGCTTCATTAACGCTGCTGTAGATAAAACAAATATTACACACGAAGAGGCTACTACTTTAGTAAGTGAAATGGTCGTGGGGATGGGGAAATTACTTGAAAAAGAAATCTTCACATTACCTACCTTACAAGAAAAGGTTTGCGTGAAAGGCGGCGTTACTGGGGAAGGCATTCGGGTTTTAGAAGAACACGTTGGAGATATGTTCCATAAGTTAATCGAGCGAACACATGAAAAATTTGATGAAGATTTAGAATGCGTTGATCAGCAATTCAATAAACACACATAATAAATACGTCATTTACATTCCAAATCCTTTTTATAAATAATTACTTTTTTACAATACATTTTCACTTCAACTACTATTCCCACACTTTACGCATACGATCTTCAGATTATGCTAGAACTAAAAATACATCTTCTTTATAAAACAAAAGCATTAACGGCCAGTAAGATCCCCACCTTAAAACTCAGCGAAAGCAAAGAAGTTAGGAGGGGGTCGGGCTGCCCGTAAAAGCCCGATTGGTTCAACTAATAATCAGCGGGGAGCTTCGCACCCCGCTGATTAAAGTTTCACTTTATCCGTTTTTCTTCGCCATGAAGAAAATACGCTCTGTTTGTTCTGTAACTTCAAGTCGCTCAAAATCACCTGTTACACGAAGCACTGTAAAACCTGCTTCTTCAAGCCATTTCGTTAACTCTTCCACTTGATATGCACGTTGCACGTGACATTCGTCAAACCGATGGTACACATCTTCTTCTGGATCTTGAACAAAGAATGTTAAATCATGCTCTACACTATTTGATTCTTCACCAGGGAAGCAATTCCAAATAAGAGATATTTCTTCTCCATTCACTGTATACGTTTCATTTTGAAATACATGATGTATTTTATATAAAGAATGTACATCAAATAAAAACAAGCCATCTTGGCGTAAATGGTGAAATACTCTTCTAAATGTTTCTTGCACTCCATCTTCTTGCAATACATAATTTAATGAATCACAAAAGATGGTTACACAATCAAACTCACCTGGAACATCAAGCTCTCGCATGTCTTGTTGATAAAAAGGAATAAAGTATCCCTCTGCTCCCAGTTTTTGCTGAGCGACTGTTAACATTTCTTCTGAAAGATCGACACCTATTAAATCGTAACCCTTTTGCACAAGCGGAAGGGTTACATTACCCGTACCGCATGCTACATCAAGAATTTTTGCCTCTTTCATATCTGCTTGCTGCAGGCTTTCCTCTGTGAATTCCACCCATTTATCATAAGGGACATCATTCATTAGTTCGTCGTACAACAATGCAAATTGTTCGTATTTCATTGGCCTAGCTCTTCTGTAATATCTTCACGTGGCACATCGCCCCATAAACGCTCTAAATTATAGTGATTACGCTCATCTTTATGGAATACATGAGCAACTACATCTCCAAGATCAACTAATACCCAACGTGCTTCGTCAAAACCTTCCATACGTTGTACGTCGATTTGGAACTCATGTGCTTTTGATTTAATTTCACGTGCAATTGCTTGCACTTGTTTATCTGAATTACCGTGACAAATAATGAAATAATCTGCAATTGGTGAAATACCTTGCATATTTAGGACAACCATATCTTCTGCTCTTTTATCATCAGCTGCTTTTGCCGCTAATACTAATAAATCTTTATCGTTCATTTACTCATTTCCTCCTTGATAACTGCATTGTATGTTTGGAATGTTAATGGATAAATCGTCTGATTTTTTTCCATTAAAAATTGAATTGTTTTCTTTAACGCAAATAATAAAGCTTGATTTATATCCGTATATGCGAGTTTACGAGCCTCTTCCACACCTGGAAACTTTCGCCCTGGCTCAATGTAATCAGCTACATAAATCACTTTATCTAACATTGTCATGTTCTCATGACCACTTGTATGATATGTAATAGCTTGCAAAATTTCAGAATCCGTAATGCCTACCTCTTTTTCTACTAAGTATGCCCCAACAGGCGCATGCCACAACTCTTTATTATAGCAAAGTAAATCTTTCGGCAAATCTTCACGTTTAATAATCTCTTCCATCTCTGAAATCGCTCTACATTTCGCATAATCATGGAATATAGCTGCCATCTCTGCTTTTTTCTCGTCCACACCGTATAACTTAGCCAGCTCAATCGCTGTCTCCATTACACCAATTGTGTGTGTATAACGTTTTTCATGCATTTGTTGTTTAACAATATGAAGTGCATTCTCACGATTCATACAACCCATTCCTCTCGATATATACCTGTACTTTTTCAGGAAGTAAGTATTTACACGTTTTCTTCTCCTTATATCTCTCACGTAATAAGGATGAAGAAACTGCAAATTCCGGAATTTCCACTGTAGTAATCTGATACGGCGTATGCAATGTGTACCCAGGTCTCGCAACTCCAACAAACGTTACAAGATTAAGTAAAGCTTCAATGTTATACCACTTCGGTAAATACTCAACCATATCCCCACCAATAATAAAGTGAAACTGCACATCCGGATACTTCTTCGTCAATTGCAACATAGTGTCATACGTATAAGATGGGCCCTTCCTGCTTAACTCTTCTAAACAAATAGAAAAGTGTTCTTCTGCCTCAGTCGCGAGCTCTAACATATGTAAACGTCTTTCTATACTTGTAATATTACGTCCTTGTTTATGTGGCGGAATCTGGTTTGGCAAGAACCATACTTCTTCCAAATCCAAAGCGTGATATACTTCATTTGCAATTAGCAAATGTCCATAGTGAGGCGGATCAAATGTACCGCCAATGATGCCAATTTTCCTCAAAAGAAACGCCCCTTCCTTTTACATACAGCAACTCTCCTTGGTTAGAAATGAAGAGAGTTGCTATTAATAAAAGTTCAATTGGTTTCGCTCTCTACATCATTACGCATCAGCGATAAAAATAGCGCATGCTAATCTTTTTATCGAGGAAGCTTAATTTGTTTATTTTCTCTTGATTCTTTGTATAAAACGATTGTGCTTCCAATTACTTGAACGATTTCAGCACGTGCACCTTTTGCAAGTTCTTCCGCAACCTCACGGCGATCAAATTCACAGTTTTGTAATACACTTACTTTAAATAACTCACGAGCTTCTAAAGTATCTGCGATTTGTTTAATCATATTTTCATTTACTCCGCCTTTTCCTACTTGAAAAATTGGTGTTAAATGATGTGCTTGTGCACGTAAAAATCTTTTTTGTTTTCCTGTTAACATATATGTTAGCCTCCAAGCTTTTCTATAACTAATTGTTTCATTCTCCCGATATTCGGTACACTTCCTGTCCACATTTCAAATGCAAGTGCTCCTTGATACACAAACATATCAATACCATTTTGAATGATTGCACCTTGCTCTTTTGCCTCACATAAAATTTTCGTTTCAAATGGATTATAAATTATATCTGATACAATCGTTCCTTTTTTTAACGAACAAATTTGTAATGGCGTATGTTCGACGTGTGGATGCATACCTATTGTTGTCGTCTGAATGATAATATCATAATTCCCTTGTTCTTCTGTCGCTTTTTCTAACGACAAAGCAACAGAATTAACATCGGCCGTACGTGCAGCAATAAGTTCTTTCGCCTTATCTACTGTACGATTGGCTACATCAATCTCTTTTACACCTACATCAGCAAGAGAAAAATAAATAGCTCGGCTAGCACCACCTGCACCAAGTAACAAAATACGTTTCCCTTGAAGTGGTTCATGACTAATTGACTGCAACGCTCGAACAAAACCAATCCCATCTGTGTTGTAGCCAATTAACCTTCCATTCTTATGAACCACTGTATTTACTGCACCGATTTTCCTTGCCAATGGGTCAATCTCATCCAAATACTCCATAATAGCAACCTTGTGCGGAGTTGTTACATTAAATCCTGAAATACCTAATGCTTTTAAACCTCTTACTGCTTCCCCTAGCACTTCCTCTTCAACAAGAAACGCATGATAATGGGCATCCATATTCAAGTGTTCAAATGCATTGTTATGCATAACGGGTGATAATGAATGTCCAATTGGATTTCCGATTACACCATATAATTGTTTCATAAATCCCTCTCCATATTAAATTAAAGATTTACGTAGTGAAACACTTACTCCTTTTGGTACGTGTGCAACAATTTTTGCTCCTGGTTCGTTCACAGTAACCCATCCTAATCCAGAGAATACAACATCCGTTTTAGGTTCACGAATATTAAATTCGTATTTCACTAGCTCAGGCATATTTGCTAATTCTTCTGGCGTTGGTGGGCTTAGTAAATCCCCAGCATGATTTTTATATAATTCATCTGCTTTCTCAAGCTTTGTACGATGAATTGTTAAGCGATTCGAGAAGTGACAAGTAAACGCACGACGACCACCACTTACATAATCAAAACGTGCCAATCCACTAAAGAATAACGTTTGTTCTTCGTTTAATTGGAATACCATCGGCTTAATTTCTTTTGTTGGTGTAATAAGCTTTAAGCTTTGCTTTCCAACATAATGAGCCATTTGGTGGTGGTTAATAATACCTGGCGTATCATATAAAGAAGATTCTTCGTCTAATGGAATATCAATTAAATCAAGTGTTGTTCCTGGGAAATGAGATGTTGTAATTACATTTTCAGTCTCATCACTAAATTCTTTAATCATACGATTAATAAATGTCGATTTCCCTACATTCGTACATCCAACAACGTAAACATCTTTGCCGCCGCGATAATACTCAATAGCATCTGCTAGTTCAGCAATTCCTTGTCCCTTCGCTGCACTAATTAAAAAGACATCTTCTGGTTTTAATCCTAGTTGCTTTGCACTATAGCGCATCCAATGCTTTACTTTATCATGTTTTACTGACTTTGGAATTAAATCAGCTTTATTTCCAACAAGTAATACTTTATTATTTCCTACGAAACGATGTAAACCAGGTAACCAGCTACCATTAAAATCAAAAATATCTACAATTTTGACTACTAATGCATCTGATTTTCCAATTCCATTTAAAATGCGTAGGAAATCATCATCTGTTAACGATACATCTTGAATTTCATTGTAATGCTTCAAGCGAAAACAACGTTGACAAATAACTTGTTCTTTCTCTAAAGATGAGGTAGGAGCATACCCCACTTCGTTTTTATTTTCTGTTTGAATTTCTACACCGCAACCAATACATTTAATTGTTTCAGTCAAACTTTATTCCTCCCAGTTAATTAAACCTTTTTTCTTCATATTTTTCATAATTCTGCGTTCAATTTTTCGATTAAAGCGCGTCACTAATCCGTCCGTTTGTGCTACCGGTACAACTAAAATTGTATGAAGCCCTACTCGGTTTCCACCAAGCACGTCAGTCAGTAACTGATCTCCAATTACCACAACTTCCTCTGCCTGTAAACGCATCTCTTGTATCGCACGCTTAAACGCTCGAACAAATGGTTTACGTGCACTATGAATAAATGGAATGCCTAATGGGTCAGCAAAATCTTTTACACGTTGCTCATTATTATTTGAAACAACCGTTACTTGGATGCCGTGCTCTTTCATTTTCAAGAACCATTTTTCAAGTTGCGGGGTTGCATTTGGACGATCCCATTCAATTAAAGTGTTATCTAAATCAGTAATAACACCTTTAATCCCACGTTTTTTTAAATCTTCTGGTTGAACATGATATACATTTTTCACATATTCATTTGGTAAAAATAGTTTCAATTTCTTTCACCTCTTTGAGGATTTTTCATAAAATTTTTCGACAACATTTTTCGATATATAACCTGTGGATAAAATTGTACACATTTTCCACATTAATTTTTCAGTTAATTTGGAATTTACTAACAAACTATACACACTTTATCCACCTAGGTATGTGGATAACCACCCGTTTGTGACTGTCATATTTTTTTGGTACATTAAATGCATCAACGAATCAATCCTTATATTATTAGGAGGTGACTCACCTTGAAAACAAAACATATGGAACAGTTATCCACTGAGTTACTCACTGAGTCTTATTATAAAGCAAAAGAACTAAAATTAAATCCCGACTTCATTTTACTTATAAAACAAGAAATCATTAGACGCTCATTAGAGGACAAGCTTGTCAAATCTTCTTGATTACATATAAAGTGAAAGGTTTAATTAGCCCGTACCAATCAAACAGTTACAGGATAAATTATTGGATGCCCTGTAAAAAGAGCCATCCTACGATGGCTCTCGAATAAACAAGTACTCCCATCTAGGGGATTTCATCATTAAGTATCTTTGCCCATAACTCTTACTTACGGTTATAAAAGCTTTTCTTTATTTATGAGCTAATCGAGTAGCTATTTTTTCACCAAGACGAAGCTCTTGTCCACTCTTTAATTCCTGCACTACTTCTATCATATCTTTTTCAAACAATAACACAACTGTTGAACCAAATGTAAAGTATGCCATTTCTTCACCTTTTTGAACAGTATCTCTCTCATGCAAAAGCTCGATACTATTAACAAACATGGCACCTACTTTTACAAGAGCCATATGCTCACCATCACTGCTTATTTCTGTAACAGAACGATAATTTTTTGACAGCGGTTCTTTCCCGTATTCCATACCAGCTGCATTTACCGGATATGATTTTCTACCGAGTACAAACCTTTCAGTCACAGAACCAGAAAGCGGACTATGAATGCGATGATAGTGACTTGGACTCAAATAAATTACCATATATGTACCGCCTGCATATCGCGTTGCACGTTCTTCATTACCTAGCATATCCACAATTGAATAGCGCTTTCCTTTAATATCAAATGTTTTTGTATCCTCAATAGGACCATGATCTGCAAAAACACCATCAACAGGACTAACGATACTCGATGCATCTGTATCAATACTACGCTTTCCTTCTTTTAGCTTACGCGTAAATAATTCATGCAATGTTCTATATTCCTTCAAGCCCTTTTCCATCTCATCTTGATTAATTTGAAAAACTTTCGCATACGATGGAATAATGATAGAGCTCAAACGAGATTGTGCAAATTTACGTAATATATAAGAAGTAAAGCGACCATTTGTAAGTTCTATCATAAGTCGATATAATGTACGTCGCAAATTGCGAAACCCCCTAATCAGTCTATAACTTTAGTTTTCCCTTCTTTTCTTTCTATATCATATGTAAAATTGGTTCTTATTCCCACATATCATATAAAGCAGCCTTATTATACATACAGAAAACTAAGTATGGTATTATTCTTAAATTATTTAGCACCTTCTAATATTACAGATAGAATCCGTCATTTTCAACAGTGAACATGTATTTCTTCTTAGCATAACGCGTTTTCTTTTCTTATTTACAATAAGAAAAGCAGCCCCTTTTAAAATATGGCTGCTTCTAATACACTTTACTCTTTCGCTTTTTTCTCTTTCTCTGCCCTTACAAACTCGTGGAACATCTTCATTAAAGCACGCTTTTCAATCCTTGATACGTAGCTTCTAGAAATACCAAGCGCCTTAGCGATTTCCCGCTGTGTTTTCTCCTTATCTAGCCCAAGTCCAAAACGTTTCACAATCACTTCTTTTTCTCTTTCGTCTAAAATATCGATATACTCTTTAATTTTTTCTAACTCCATACTAAGCTGAATCATATCAATTACATCTTCAGACTCTGATTTTAATATATCAATAAGCGATATTTCATTGCCCTCTTTATCTTGCCCAATCGGATCATGAAGTGAAACATCTTTTTTCGTTTTCTTTAGTACACGTAAATGCATCAAAATTTCATTTTCAATACAGCGTGCTGCATACGTCGCAAGCTTTGTTCCCTTTCCTGCAGAATAGCTCTCGATCGCTTTAATGAGCCCGATCGTACCAATTGAAATTAAATCTTCTGCATCTTCTCCTGTGTTCTCAAATTTTTTAACGATATGAGCTACAAGCCGTAAATTATGTTCAATCAAAAGATTTCTCGCTTGAGCATCACCTTGCTCCATTAACTCTAAGTACTTTCTCTCATCATCTGATGATAACGGCTGCGGGAACGCATTATTCTTTACATAAGAAACAAAGACAAACACTTCTCGAACCATATATCCAATTGCGGCGAATAGACTCAAACCTTTCACCTCCGCCAAAATAGTGGTCTTTATTATGTGTATGTAGGCGTGAGGTTGTTTGTGTCTGTACAGTTTATTTATAAAACTCAACACTTCTAACATTTAAAATATTTTATTGTTATATTATAATTAAAAGAAATTGTTATTTATATATGAATATGCTATTAAAGGGGACACTATTCATGATTACATTAGATCGATTATTAAATGTAACAATTTATTTAGGGGGATTTTTACTTTTCATTTCGTTCATTACTTTTGTTATTAAAAGAGGGCCTGATTTATTATTTTTTCAATTTGGAATTTCTTTATTTTTTGGAGCTCAAATTATAACTGGAATGAAATTTTTTCATAACTATGGTTTTTCCTTTCACTCAAAACTAGAACTACTTATCTTTATTCTCTATGTAATTGGAATTATTACATGTATACTATTTTTCTTTCACTTTCAAAATCCGTATCGAATTTTTTTATTAATTTGTAGTTGTTTATTTTTGACTGGATCCAATTATTACTTTAAAGAAACATTAAAGTTTAATAAAAAATTTCCAAAGCAACATAAAACCTTTTTAAATACACAAGAAGAAGACTCTTTTCCAAAAGAAGTTCGTAAATTTTCAGAAGACTACAATACTATAATAAAAAATGAGTTTTATGAAATACCCATGATTCCTACTGAATTACATATTACAAGCAAAACAGATTCTTCCCGTAGTACATCTTTCTTAGTTGAACTTTATAATAGCGAGAATGAAATTACCGATGACTCTGTACAATTAACTCAATCAGACCGTTTTTATGTAGTGTTAAATACACCAAAAACAAAAATAGCAAGGATAGTATATGAAGGGCAGAATTTTTTCACATTTACAGTCACACTAAAGGCTCTTAATTTACAGCAAGAACCGGAAATTCATAATATGTTTTTAGAAATAGATAAACGTAGAGCAATGAATCTTCTTAATTTTGAAATTAAAGCCCATACTAAAGAATGGAAAGTAACATTTAAAAATGATAGTTCTCATTCCGATCTTCCTATCACATTTACTTTTGAAAAACGAACAGGCAAATTATAAAAATAAAAAGAGTTATTTTTATATTCTTTGAAAAATAACTCTTTTTATTTTACTTACTCCAAATCTTTCTCCCAGTTTGAGCATCAATATAACGAATTTCCCGACTACAATAAAAAGGTTCTTTATGTTTTTCATCTGTCGTTTGTTTGTACAGTAGTTTGTATTTCGTTTCCTCTGCATCATGATCTACAAACCATTCTAATTTAACTCGGATAGCCTCTCTGTATATTTCTAACGCTTTTTCTTTTGTTACTTTTGGTGTTGTTTCATATGTAAGTAATTCTTTTATAAAGTTGCCACACTCTCCAGAGTAGTGCATCACAGCACCATTTTCTGCATTGATGTTGATCATAATATATTTCCGCTCTACATGAATGTCATTTACATAGATTGAAAAGGAAAACCTCTCTATCCCCTCTTCCTCCTCATAATTATCCCAAAGTTGAACATACTTTGTCGCATCTCGGATAATATGCTCTAAAAATTGAAGTGCCTTGCTTAAACATTGCTCTCTTGATAAGATTGTTTTCCTTTTTTTCTCATCCTTCCACATAAAAAAAGAAAGCAATTGATTTGTTTCTTTATCTAGAGTAATTACTACGAATTCATCATGTTTCAACATTGGAAAATGTTTTTTATAAAACTCATCCATTGAATATGAATCCTTCTCTTCTATTTCTTTTTGTAATTCTTCTTTTAATACAAATTTTATCCGGACTTCATCCTCATCTACTTTTTCATCTATTTTGACAAACTTCCCCTTGTCCCAATCAAATAAATCAAACACATCTTTTTTTTGATTACTCTTTAGCGGTTTATCAACAAGTACTGTAGAAGGTAATTTATAGTGTTCTGGCCCATATAAATCTTTACCTGTACTTGCATCAATAAACGCATGACTAGGCTCTGGTTCATATACAAGATGGTACCCTTTTACTTCTTCCCCGTTTTCATACTCACATGAAGAGTATGTTAAATCTACAAATACAAGTCTCATATCTTGTCTAGCTTTCAAATTTTCTAAAACGATATTCTCCCCAACAATTTCACTTGGCCATAACGGCTTTTTCTCTATGGCTTTTTGTCCATTGTAATGAAAATGCACAACATTACCTGAAGGGTGCACTTGCACAACACACCCAGTATTCGGCAATGGATAGCTATTCACTTCTTGCATATAATTTACTTCTTTCCAACCGCGCCTGTCGTCCTTAACCGTTACATATGTATAGAATTCATATCCTTCTTTTGTATATTTTTTTAAGAATGTATTTGCAACCTCTCTTGCTTTATTCTCCTCTATCGCTCCCTTATCACTCGAAAAAGAATTTCCATCATCTATCCTAAATTCAATTAAATTACCATTATGTCTATTTAATGTAATTTGTATCTGTTTCTCCTCATCATCTTTATGTCCCCACCATAATAGATGATACGGGTCATCAACCCCTTCTTGATCATCTACAACAAGCCTATATTCATCTGGAATTTCAATAATATGAGCTACGTGCTCTTTTCTTTCTTTATCTTTTTGATTCACCATACCCTCTCCTTCGTTACAATTTAAGGTAATTATAACAAAGAAAACCAAAACTTATTAACAAAAAAAGACTAGAGATATCTCTAGTCTTCTACTTCGTCTCACGATGTAACGTTACTCGCTTTAATCGTGGACAATATTTTTTTAATTCGATACGTTCTGGATTGTTTCGTTTATTTTTTTTAGAAATATAATTACGATCACCGCACTCCGTACAAGCTAATGTAATATTTACACGCATAGGTAATTCTCCTTTCTTTCAAAGATTGCAAACTAAAACGTAATGATTACGATTTATATATTATAAAACTTCATTCTATTTGTCAATTGCAAAAACAAGAAGATTCTATTTAGAATCCCCTTGTTTTTATAGTTAAATAAATTTTATTAAAACGATTCGTATGTAACAAACTCACTAATTGGCTTTCGATATCCTCTTGGACGAACTTTAGTCGTATCACTTTTCCCTATCGTAATCATTAAAACAGGTATTACATGCTCTGGCATATTTAATTCACTTTGTACTGCTTTTTCATCGAAACCAATCATTGGACATGTATCATAGCCATAATATTTAGCTGCGTACATAAAAGTCATCGCACTTAACGAAGCATTTCTAATCGCTTCATCCTCCATGAAACGCTCTCCTTTTCCTTCATATAAACCTTTCGTTTGCCTAATGGTATCTTCATATTCGCATTCATCAATCATTTTTAAAACTTTCATACCGAAGTAAATATTTTCAACATTTTGGTATGCTCTTTTATCACCACAAACGAGCACTACCGCTGATGCACTCGATACTTTATATTGACCGAACGCTAATTCTTTTAATCTTTCTTTTCGCTCTTGATCACGAATTACAACATAATGTGTGTGCTGCAAATTATAGCAAGATGGAGAAAGCTTAGTTAACTCAAATATTTTTTTAAAATCCTCATCAGGGATTTCTATACCTTGTATAAATTTCATTGCAGAACGTCTAGCAATTGCTAATTCTTCAAAGTTCACCATATATCCTCCTTAATAACTATAAATTTAAATATACATTAATTTATACAAATGGATAAATCAAATGAAAACACTTTAAATCCGAATAATAATTATGATTAACAGCAAAAAAGACAAAAAGCTGAAACAATTAGTTCATACGAAATTCACACGAATCTATTACTATAGAAATTGTACATAGTGAACTTATTAACAATCACGTTTATTTATATAGAATCTTACTCGAAAGGAGTTGAAAGTATGAAAACTAAATATCGCTTTATGATCTCATCATTTGCTGCTTGTGCTTATATGATTTGGTATTTAGTATAATAACAACCTCACTTGTAAATAGGAAAAGGTGTGTATATAAATGGAATATAATCAATCAACAGTTAACTACTGGAAAGCTTTTGTATTACCATATACATTTGCTTTAGAAGAGTTAAAAACTAAATTTGAAATTATGAACCGGGAAGCTCAATTCCTAGAGGATTACAACCCGTTTGAACATATAAAAACAAGACTAAAACAACCTGAAAGTATTATTAAAAAGCTAGAACGCAAAAGCTTATTACCAACAGTTGAAAACGCTCAAACACATTTACAAGATATTATTGGTATTCGTATTACATGTTGCTTCGTAGAAGATATTTATCATTTGAAAGAAGTCATTCAAAAACGCGAAGATATGGAAGTCATTGAAGTAAAAGATTATATCGCTAACCCAAAACGAAACGGATATAAAAGTTTACACATGATTATTAAATATCCTTTATCACTAAATTCTGGTACAAAAGATGTATTTGCAGAAATTCAGTTACGTACACTGGCAATGGACTTTTGGGCAAGTTTAGAACACAAACTTTATTATAAATATGAAGGGAAAATACCGGAGTATTTAAAAGATGAACTACATGATGCAGCAATGAAAGCTGAAGATCTTGATAATAAAATGGCCACAATTCGTCAAGATATTGATGATATTGAGGCATGCTCAAATCAAATTATGCTACCACTATAAAAAAAGGTTCTCGCCAATGAGAACCTTTTTTCTACCAGTTTGGGAAGTACGACCCCCACACTTATGAAAGTTTCACGTTATTTTTTCTCTATTGTTCGAACCTCTTCAATCTTCCATTTATCATCTTCTTTTCCAAGAGCATACTGTACTTTCTTTTGAAGAGTGATACTGTCATCTACTTCCTTTTCTTTCGTTTCAACAATAACATACCCTACTTTACTAGCTTTCATATCTATATGTTCCAATTCAATTTTCTTATTTCCCTTTTGAAATGCGGCTTCTTTTTGTGTTTTTAAGTCTTCAGCACTAGGCATCTTCTTTGAAAATAACTCCATATGTTCTGCAAGATTTTTTTCATTCGTCGTTCGCACAAATGTATTCATAACATCTTGAATAGATCTCTCTTCTTCTTTTGTTATTTGTACCTTTTCCTCAGTTTTTTTAATAATAGATTTTTGTTCTACGTTATTCTCTTCTTGTTGACATCCAACTAGTAATACTACAAATACTAGAAGGAATCTTAATTCCCTAAATAATTTTTTCATATTCCCAACTCCTAAAAAGAAAAGTGAGGCAGTTCGCCTCACTTTCGCTCTTAATTATCGTCTTCCTTTATTCGGATCGCCGCCGCCAACAATATCAAAGACACGTTTCGCTATATTTGTATTCTCTTGAACGCCAGAGAATAAGTATTTACCTGGACCAAATGCATACACGTTTACATCTTCCCCTGTATGCCCGCCTGTTGTCCAGCCTGTAACCGAGCGTTTATTGAAAATATCTTCAATTGCATTATCAATCTTTGTTACATCTTTTGACGGAGCTATATCATTTACAGCTTGAATTTCTTCTGGAGTTAATTGTAAATCAATATATTTTTTTAATGTTTCTTCTACATTTGCACCTTTTGCAATCTCATTTGCCATAAAGTCTGGTGTGCGTTTTGCAGCTTTAATTGGATCTACTTTAAAGTTATACTCGCCATTGGCACCTAAAGATAATCCACCTGTAGCGTGGTCTGCCGTTGCAACAACTAACGTATTTTTATCTTTTTTCGCAAACTCAATCGCTGCTTTGAAAGCTTTTTCGAAGTCTTCCATTTCACTCATTGCACCAACGATATCATTATCATGTCCAGCCCAGTCGATTTGACTTCCTTCCACCATTAAGAAGAAACCATTTTTATTTTTGTTCAAACGCTCAATTGCTGCATTAGTCATTTCTTCTAATGAAGGTGTTTTATCATTACGGTCAATCATTTTATCTAATCCACCTGGTGCAAATAAACCAAGAATTTGATCATTTTTATCATTTAACAATTGATCTCGATCCATTACATAGCTATAACCAGATTTCTTAAACTCTTCTGTAAGATTACGATCTTTTCTAACAAAGTTCTTTACGCCGCCGCCAAGCATAACATCTACTTTATGCTTCCCTTTAATTTTCTCATCAAAATAATCATTTGCAATTGCGTCCATATTTTTACGGCTAATGTCATGCGCACCGAAAGCAGCTGGTGTTGCATGTGTAATTTCAGAAGTTGCAACAAGTCCCGTTGATTTCCCTTTTTCTTTCGCTTGCTCAAGAACCGTTTTCACTTCCGCTTTATCATTATCAACTGCAATTGCAGCATTATATGTTTTAATCCCTGCTGACATAGCTGTTGCTGCTGATGCAGAGTCTGTAATATTTTCATGTTCATCTTCTGGGTATGTTTTTTGTGTTCCTACAAGATGCTTATCAAATTCTGTAGATTCCATTTCAAAAGTTTTTGGATTATCTTTCATATACCGGTGAGCCGTCATATATGAAGGGCCCATACCATCCCCAATTAATACGATAACATTTTTAATCTTTGCATTGCTTCCGTTCTCATCTGCATTAACCTCACTAGAACGAGTAAAATTCCATGTTGCTACCGAAGTAACTGCTAATGATGCCACAACTGCAAATGGCCATGCTTTTTTCACAAACTTTTTCACTGTCTTGTCCCCCTAATTAGGTTATTCATTTCCCACTATCAAATTTAATGGAAGACTATTAAGAGAAAATTAGCTGTATGTAAATTTTTTGTTAACTTATGTAAATATCAGTTATAATTTGTATAACTTTGTCTTTTCGTATCAACTATCCTGCCCTTTACAATTTAAATATAAACAAGTTGGATTTCATTTAACGTAAATCTCTTTTTTTACATTTTGACTCTATGTTTATGAAAATAAATAGAAATGCGGTGAGCCTTTATGAAAATAGTAAAGCTAAATGAATCTTTTATTTTTGAATTACTTAATCTTTGCAAATCTGTTGGATGGTTACACGATGAAATTTTTATGAAAAAACAATTCGAAATGTATCTTTCTATCGGCACACTTGTAGGTTACATTCATGAAAACAAACTCATTGCGACTGGAGGAGTATTTCCCTTTACAAGTAACTTCACTTCCATTGGTATGTTAATCGTTCACCCTAATTTTCAAGGACGCGGAATCGGGCGCATGTTGCTAAATCATTGCTTGGAACAAATTCATCCAAAACAACCCATTGCACTTATTGCGACAAAAGCTGGCGAACCTCTATACACATCATGCGGATTTCAAACAGCAACAACGATTCATCGTTTTGAAAAGCAAACTATTAAGACGTACCCTTCTCACTTACAACAAGTACAAGAAGAAGACCTTATATCTCTTACTTCTCTCGATCAAATTGCAACTGGTATGAATCGTTCTCTACTTTACTCTTTGCTATTACCAAGGGCCGTACACTCTTTTAAAATTGAAAGAAATAACTGTATAGAAGCTTTTTCATTATGCATACGAAAGGGCAATATATTATGTATCAATCCACTTATCGCCAAGCAAGAAGAAGATTCTATTCAATTATTAAAAAAGATATGTGAATGTTGGAATGGTATAGTACGAATTGATGTCCCACACTCACAATTTACATTTCGTCAATTTCTTCAAACAGAAAATTTCCAAGAAACGCTCCTTTCACCTCTTATGATAAAAAATGGTAGCCAACTTCCTGGAAATCGTAATATGCTATTTGCTATGATAGATACAGCGTTATGTTAGAAAGGAGACACCTAATTGAAGCGATTTAGCTATTTTATGGTAGGTTGTCTTACTCTTACACTATTAGTAGGATGTAGTGCAGCAGAAAAGCCAGTAGAACAAGTAAAGCAAGTTAAAAATACAATTACAGCGAAACTAGCTACCGAGGAAAAAATGGTAGAAATAGATGGTCAAACCATTTACTTTAAAAAGATTGGTAATGAAAAACCACCTTTACTTATGATTCATGGCTTTGGAGGGTCATCAGATGGTTTTCAAAAGATCTACTCCGATTTAGCAAAAGATCATACAATTATTTCTGTAGATGCTTTGGGATTCGGGCGCTCATCTAAGCCAATGGATTTTTATTATTCTTTTCCAACTCATGCAAATTTGTATTATAAATTAATGAAAAAACTAGGATATGATTCATTCGCAATACTGGGGCATTCCATGGGGGGAGAAATTTCTCTAAATTTAACATATTTATATCCTGAAGCAGTTACTCACCTTATTTTAACTGATGCTACAGGTGGCCCTCATACATTCGTTAATAAACAAGGCTCACCAAAACCACAATTGTCGACTGATTTAAATGCCGTTTTTTCTATTACAGATTATGTTGAGAGCAAAGTGAAATTCAAACGTAATGATGAAGAACATTATAACAAAATGAAACTATGGCCTAGACGTCTTAAAATTAATGCGAATGAAATGAAACAGCCAACTTTAATTATATGGGGCAGAAATGATAGTAGCGTTTCTTGGAAAGAAGGAGAAACGTATCATCAATTCTTAAAAAATAGCACTTTACATATTATTGAAAAAGGTTATCATGCACCATTTCGCCAAGAACCACAAGAATTTGTCGGGTATGTACAAGACTTCTTTAAGAACAATCCGATCAAAATTGAAAAATAACATAAACGGGTATCTCATTGTGAGATACCCATTTTCATATATTAAGCAGCTTGCTTTTGGCGTTTTTGAGTTTTTGATCCTAATACTTTCGGGATAACGAAGCCATCCATTCCAAATTTCCCAGCGTTCATACCGGCAACAAGAACAAACATAGATAAGATAACCATCTCAGGATTCACACCAATTGACCCACTAAACATATAGGAAAAGTTCATTACAAGACCAAAAAAGACCGCTGTTTTTGTTAAACAGCCTACAATTAAACCAATTCCGACTAAAATTTCTCCCCATGTTACAAGCGTATTAAACAAATCTACATTTGGAATTGCAAACTCTTGTAAGAATGATGCCCACCAAGATTGAACAGCCGGTTGTGCGCCTTTAGATTTTTCAATTGCGCCTTGCAAATAACCTGTTGCATCGAATCCTTTTCCTTGTAGTTTACCGATTCCAGCCATTAACCATGTGTAACCAAGATATACTCGAATTACTGCTAATGCAAAAGAAACTGCTTTGTTTTCTCTTAAAAATTGAATAACCATATCTTCCTCCTAAAGTTGTAATTAAGTTAGTTACATTTAATATAATAACATTAGTTACTTATTTTTCAAACGTTAATTATGAATAATTCATGACATATGTATGAAACATTAAAAACTAACGTTTATATAGTAACTTTTATTACCTGTAAAAACTTGAACATATCATACCACAGGTGATAATCATTTTCATTGAAAAAAATGTAAAAAAATTGTGAGTTAAATGTGAAACACGTTTATTCGAATATAGAATAAACGTGTTTCACACTAATTATAGAATCGAAATGTATGTGTCTCCTCATCAATTAAACTCGATTCTTGAAACGCTTCTTCTAACGTTTTCCCATGGTTAATAACCCCATAAAATAAGCGTATAGTAAACATAAGTGCTGCATTTCCATCTACATAATTAATCGATCCAATATATGATTTCGCACCACTATGTAAAAAAGATTTTGGTACCCTAACGTGCACCCGCTATTTACAATATGTGTATTATGCAATTTTGCATATTTATAAATTTCTGCTGCACCAAAATATTCAAGAGATGCTCGGATTGATTGCGCCTCTAAATCCGAATTAAAACCAATTACTAATGCAATATTCAACATACAACCCCATCCTATAATCAGCCCTTATCAATCAGACTTTTATGGGATAAATCCATTTCATATATACCTGTTTCTTTCAAAAAATCTGATCTAGTTAAAACAACTTTCTGTAAATATTGTCTATATGCTGTAATTGTTCCATCGTGAGATACAATGCAAATTCTTTCAGCACCCAGTCCATAACACCAAAGAAGAAATTCATCTACTATTTGCTGAAAACTATTCTCTGAAATAGTGTTTATACCTTCCTTCCATAACTGATTATTTGAGCTTTTCTCTATCGAAAAATGCGGAAATAACTTTGTTATCATTCCCTGATCTACTATATAATCGCACGGTAATGTTTTCGCTCCTTCTCGATAAGGAAAAATACGTGGAGATACATATGGATGGACTATTTTTTGACAAGCTACTTTCGCACTCCATATTGTCGCCGTTTGTAAAGTTCTAAGTGTAGGACTAACAATTAATATATCCGCTTCTTGTAATGATACATCACGTTGAAGTAACTTAGCTTGAGCCTTTCCTACTCTCGTCAATGGTGGGTCAAACACTTGTAAACTTTCTGGTAAATCCGTTGTATGTTCACCTTCACCATGCCGAACAAAAACAAGTTTCATATTCAGCCTCCTCTTACTATAAAATCCTCACACATATTTCTTCCCTATTGCATTCTTTATTCCTGCTGTATGAAAACCAATATGTAAAACACTTTTTACACTGAAAGGAGAATTACATATATGAAATGGATAATTGTCTTTATTGGAATGATTGTATGGGGATATATAAACGGCTTCTTTAGTAGTGATAAAACTGCTAATCCTTGGATTGCAGATGATGAACGTGAAACAAAAATTAAACAAAAAGCAATTACGGCAAGCTGGTCCGGTGTTTTTATGTTTTGTACCATTAGCCTCTTAAATAAATGGTTAGGTTTAAGCACAAACGATAAATCACCGTACTTACCAGACCCTATCGCAGCTTTTTTAAAAGAAAATGTAGAGATACAAGTTTTACTCATGCTATTTGTTATGTATGGAATATTTTACTTACATTATCGAAGAAAATTAAGTGCCTAATTTCTAACTCATGATTATCCTCCTAAATGGTTATAGTAATCATGACAAAATGAAAGGAGAGATATAAACATGAGTAACTCGAATGAATTTTTAGATACACTACATGAAAAACAAGCAAAAGATGAACAAAATAGAAAGCGACAAGGGAACGGAAACCCAGCGAAAAAAAAGCCAAATAAAACACATAAATAACAATAAAAAACTGCCTAAAATGATTTTTTAGGCAGTTTTTTTATTGTTATTTCACCGAGATAACATTTCCCCAATTCCATTTCTCATAATACCACGCTGGTACATCTATATTTTCAATCCACTTCTTTTCCTGTTTCCCATCTTTATGAGCAAGCCATACATCCGCTTTCTTACGGTCTGAACGTATCCAAATTAATTGATTACTCTTCTTCATGAAGATCGGGTGGTAATCCCCTTGCTTGTTCGTTTTCTTTGTGATTTGATGCTGTGCATTACTTGTACTATCGACCTCATATAAAGATGGTAGTGGCCTTTTTTCTGGTGGAGTTTCTATTCCTGCCTCTTTTGCTCGTGAAACGATAATTACTCTATCGTTCTTCCATACAAAATCCCAATCAACATATCCTTTCGGCGTAAATATGTTCTGCTGAAGTGCTGGCAATTCCTTTACTTTTAAATGTTTATTTTCTAATGCCACTCTTCCGCTCCCTTCAATATAAGCTAATATATTTTTTGATGGTGACCATTGAAACCATTGTTCGTTTAATAACATTTGATCTACTTTTTCAAACCGACTTCCATCTGCTCGAACTAAGCAAAGCGTATTACTATCAGCTGACCATGAAGCTGTCGGTACTGCTAAAAATGAAATCCACTTTTGATCTGGTGACCACTTAAAGCCACTTGCTACTAGCGCTAGAAAATCATCATGTTCATTTGGCAATGCATACAAATGCTTCATTTTGTGAGGATTCATATGTGCATCTTTTTGCACTTCATATAGCTGAGCCCCTGTCCATCCTGTTGGAAGTAAGTTCGCTTCAGAGGATACAAGAAAGTTCTTTCCATCGGGGTACCATGCATAATCCCCTACACCAGCCGATACATTTTCAAAATCTGCATTCTTTTTTTCTACATCAAATGTATTTAATGTACCTGTAAATATAAATGCAATTATATTTTCTGTTGGTGACCATTGATAATTCGATGCTTCTGAGTGAAACGGCGTAACTTTTTTTCCATCTTTCAGCCGATATAACTCAAGAATACTTTGTTTCTTCCCTTTTACATATGCTAGCCACTCCCCGTCATATGACCACTTCGGCCCTGTTATGTACTCTCCTTTTGTAATCTGTATTTCTTTCCCATCAACTTTAATCCAAAGGTTATGATGACGAATAAAAGCAACTTTCACACTATTATTTTCTGCACTAGTAATAGTGATAGAACATAAAAACATAAACAACACTACACTACCACTTACCATTAGCCTTTTCATACCATCACTCCATTTCCCTCATAGCATTCCTCACTTTCTCCCTACAATATGTGAAAAATATCGATTCGACATAATCAGAAAAAATTTCCCAAGAAATTTTCAATCCATAGAGGATTGGTATGAATTATGTCGAAAGTATAGTTTAGCCAACATTTATATTTATAATTTCCAAATTAAATGTAAGATTTTATTTCTGAATATTAGCACTTTTATTAGGGGGAGTATCAATGAAAAAAACTACATCTACACTATTAAGCATGGCGCTTGTCTTTTCTAGTTTTGGAGCTTTAAGCGCTCATGCTGAATCACTACAAAAGGAGAAGCAATTTAGTCCACAATTAAAAACAACGATTGAACAGTGGGGAGAACATAAAATCGCTCAAAATGTTGAAACGAAAACAACAAAAGAAATATCAGTAATTGTAGAATTACAACATGCACCTCTCGCTGCTCAAACTAATATTCAGCATGCTCCAGATTTACAAAATAGTAATGCGCAGTCTTATCATGCTGAGCTAAAAAAAGCACAAGAAGATACGACTAAGAAAATAAAAGAAAAAGCACCTGGTGCAAAAATTAAAGAAGTGTATAATACGTTATTTTCTGGATTCTCTATTTCAGTTCCTGGAGATCAAATTACCTCTCTTGCCTCTTTACCTGAAGTAAAAGCAGTCTATCCGAACTTAACATATAAATTGCATGAAACATCAAAAATTGCTACTAACGAAGAAGCACCAAATATCGGTGGACTGACAATTGGTGCACCTGAAGCGTGGAATTTAAAAGATCCATCTGGCAAACCGCTTGATGGAAAAGGCATGAAAGTAGCCATTATCGATTCTGGCGTAGACTATACACACCCTGACTTAAAGGCAAATTATATCGGTGGATATGACACGGTTGATGAAGATAACGATCCAATGGATGGTAACGTACATGGTACTCATGTAGCTGGAATTATTGCAGGTAATGGAAAAATTAAAGGCGTTGCTCCAAACGTTTCTATTCTAGCCTATCGTGTAATGAATGACGGTGGAACTGGTACAACAGATGATATTATCCAAGGAATTGAGCGAGCAATTCAAGATGGTGCGGATGTGTTAAACCTCTCCCTTGGGCAGGATTTAAATGTACCTGATCAGCCTGTAACATTAACGTTAGAACGAGCAGCGAAACTTGGTGTTACTGCTGTCGTTTCAAATGGAAATGACGGACCAAAACCTTGGTCTGTTGATGCTCCCGGTAACGCAAGTAGTGTCATTTCTGTTGGAGCATCTACGGTTTCTATCCCGTTTCCAACATTCCAAGTAACTGGTTCCAGCAAAACATATCAAGGGTTACCATTATCAAAATCCGATTTTCCAATAGGCAATGATTCTCCTCTTGTATATGTTGGTTATGGCAATCCAAGTGATTATGCAAAACAAGATGTGAAAGGGAAATTCGCACTTATTTTACAAGGTACTTCTAGTACATTAGTAAAAGCAGAACAAGCGAAGCAAGCTGGTGCACTTGGTGTGTTATTAATCTCTAGCGAAAAAGAAATTAATATGATGCCGGAATATTTTTCACGTGAACATCTAGCTGTCCCAGTAATGCAATTATCAAATACAAATGGGGAAGAATTAAAAACTTTAATTACAAAACGAAAGAAAAATATAAAAATTGGACAACCAAAGCACACAGAACTTATCGGTAACTTTAGTTCAAGAGGACCATCACAAGGAAGTTGGCTAATAAAGCCTGATGTTGTTGCACCTGGAGTACAAATTACTAGTACAGTACCGCGAGGCGGATATGAATCGCATAACGGAACAAGTATGGCTGCTCCGCAAGTAGCTGGAGCGGTTGCCCTCTTGCGTCAAATGCATCCTGATTGGACGACAGAACAATTGAAAGCGGCACTTGCTAACAATGCAAAAACATTACATGATGTCAATGAAAATACATACCCTGTTATGGCACAAGGATCTGGTTTAATTAACATTCCGAAAGCAGCTCA
Organism: Bacillus cereus group sp. BfR-BA-01382; assembly: GCF_022663475.1. Taxonomy (NCBI): domain Bacteria; kingdom Bacillati; phylum Bacillota; class Bacilli; order Caryophanales; family Bacillaceae; genus Bacillus; species Bacillus cereus group sp. BfR-BA-01382. The sequence goes on along the minus strand of NZ_JAKUFQ010000050.1, from coordinate 1,311 downwards.
AACAAATATATTAGTAAAACCTAACAATGTCAGTTTTGGTCTTATTAAGCCAAATAGCGGAAAAGTAAAACTGACGCAAAATGTTACATTACAAAACCTTTCTAGTAAAAAGAAAAGTTTTTCAACTCGTGTGGAGTTACTAGATGCAAACACAAACACAAAAGTAAAAGCTTCTGTCCCTTCATCGATTAGCATTCAACCGAATAGTAGTACCGAAAAACCATTTACTATCACTGTAGATAGCTCACTACCACAAGGTGTGTATACTGGAAATGTATATGTAAAAGAACAAGGGGCAAAAGAAGAAATTCGAATTCCATTCACATTTAGTATCGAGCCTAAAGATTATAAACGTATCGATGGACTTGAAATTATTAATTCTACTTTTAGCCCAAATGGCGACCACGTACTAGATGATAATCTCATCAACTACTATTTAGTTGCGCCTGTGGATGATGTAACATTGCATGCAAATTTAGTTACGAAAGAACGTGTAACGTATCAAGGGATTATCCATCAAGCTAAAAATGCAACTCCTGGATACAAACCTTTCAAATGGAATGGTACAAAAGCAGATGGCACTCCTTTAGCTGACGGGCTATATCAAATCGAAGCAGTTGCTTCTAATTCTGGCGGAGAAACAAAACAAACAGCTGCTGTATTTCTTGATCGAACTGCACCTAAGTTAACATACGAAGTTGACCAAGAAAATCTCGTAATTAGAGGAAAAGTTGATGATATTCTACTAGATTGGATGTCAGAATCTGGTTGGATAGCACCTGGTATTCCAGTGAGAATGCAATATGAAATTAACGGAAATGGTGTATGGGACCAGGCATTCCTGAACCCTTGGGAGAAAAGCTATGACATTTATTTCGACCGTACTCAATTACAAGAAGGAAAAAATACTATTCACATTGTAGCAACTGATGCAGCTGGCAATACCTCTAATTTAACTGTTAATTTAGAAGTGAAATAAAGTGAAACTTTAATCAGTAGAGATTTCGTTCATCCCCACTGATTATTACCCTTCACCAATCGGGAGTTACGGGCAGTTAATCTCCCATCTCACTTCTTTGCTCCAACCGAATTTTGAGGTAGGAATTTTACTGCTCATTAACACGGGATAAAAAATTTTTGTTGACAATTTTTTTAATATAGTTTTATAATACAAAACATAGTTTAGTTAAACGAATTATATATCGGCTTTGAAGGAATGCTAGTAGCGACTTATATCACTGTCCCAGAGAACTGATGGTTGGTGCGAATCAGTACATATACAAGCGTGAATTACAATTCTGGAGCTTCTTT
>NZ_JAKUFQ010000049.1:0-40659 GCF_022663475.1 Bacillus cereus group sp. BfR-BA-01382 | reverse complement strand
AAACTATCAGGATTTGATTTTCGCCAATATGCTCGCACATCTATTTATAGAAGGATTTGCAATAGAATGCAGCTCTCTAATATCCCTACCATTTCAAAATTAATTGAAAAAGTAATTCATGAAGAAGGGTTTTTAGAACAGTTATTAAATGATTTCTCCATTAATGTAACTGAGATGTTCCGTAATCCTGCTTTTTTTAAAGCGCTAAGAGAGCATGTTATTCCTGAATTGAAAAAACATCCTGAAATTAGAATTTGGCATGCTGGATGCGCAACTGGTGAAGAAGTATTATCAATGTCCATCTTACTTCACGAAGAAGGATTAAGTGAAAAGGCTGTTATTTATGCAACAGATATGAATACAAATGTGTTAGAAAAAGCAAAACAAGGCATACTTTCATTAAATAAAATGCAAACTTACACGAAAAACTATTTACAAGCTGGCGGTACACAAGCATTTTCTAACTATTATTCGACGGATAGTCGTTTTGCTTATTTCAATCCATCACTTTTACAAAACATTATTTTTGCACAGCATAATTTAGTAACCGATCAATCTTTTAACGAGTTTCATATTATACTTTGTCGTAACGTTTTAATTTACTTTACAAGTAAACTTCAAAACCAAGTGCAGCAACTATTTTATGAAAGTTTAAGTCACAATGGATTTCTATGTTTAGGGAATAAAGAAACTCTTCGTTTTTCAGATATAATGCCGCATTATACCCAATTTAATCCTAGCGAACAAATTTATCAAAAAATACAATAAAGTGAAACTTTAATCAGATGGGGGGATTCCCCACTGATTATCAGCCCTCACCAATCGGGCGTTTACGGACAGTTGATCTCCCACCTGCCTTCTTTGCTTCAGACTAAATTTTTTGGTGGGAGTCTTACTGCCCGTTAATGCGGGATAAAAAGCGTATGAAATCCTCTGTTTGGATTTCATACGCTTTTTATTTTGCATTCGTTTGTATCATAATTAGGCACATATCATCTGATTGTGCTTTCTTCTGTTCTCCCTTATAAAACCCTTCTATCTCGCCTTCTAAATCTCCCCATTTTCTTTCTGTAAAAGTACGTAATTTCTCTTCAGCCTCAAATTCATCATTTGCAATTGCTTCAAGAACACCATCTGTAAACAATACGATTTGAGCGTTCTTCTCAAAAGGTATAACTGTCTTTTCAACTTTTATTTCATCAAAAAATCCTACCGCACAACTCCCGCGATTTAGTTCAACCATATTTGTTTCATCAACTAAAACGTATCCAGAAGGATGCCCTGCATTTACATATTCAATCGTTCTCTTTTCTGTATCTACTACTAAATATATCGCTGTAAAATAATATGGAATATCGTCATTCTCATTATGTAAAAGAGTCATATATTTATTTAAGTCTTTAATGACAAGTTCTGGATCGATTAAAGATTTAATCGTTTCACGTAATACAGACGAAATAAACATACAAACTAATGAAGCAGATATACCATGTCCCATCACGTCTAATAATATAATACCGTAGCGGTTTTCATCGATTTTATACCAATAATACATATCTCCAGCTAATTTAAATGAAGGTAAGTAACTTGCTTCAATTTTTATATAATCTTCTCTTAATGGGCTACTTAATAAGTTTCTTTGTACTTGCGTAGCTAAATCTAGTTCATTCCGAAGATTTTCTTCTTGTTCTTTATGCCAATTTAATTCCGATTTCAAGCGTAACGCTACACGCATACGTGCTAATAGTTCAACTTTATTTATAGGTTTCGTAATATAATCCATTGCCCCCATATCAAGAGCTTCGGCCAACTTATTTGCATCCTCTAAAGCTGTAACAAAAATAATAGGAATATCTTTAAACTTCTCCTCTTTTTGTAATCGCCTACAAACTTCAAGTCCATCAATTTTAGGCATCATAATATCTAATAGTATTAAGTCAATTTCATTATGCCTGGAAGAATCTTTTCCAAACTGTATGTATTCGAAGAGCTCTTGTGCAGAATTGAGCGATACAAGATCATGATATCCGGCTTGTTTTAAAATTTTCTCAATTACAAATATGTTAACCGGATTATCATCAACAATTAAAATGGACACAAGTTATTTCCCCTTTTCTTATTTAAAATGTAAATCTATTATCATTTTCTATTTTTCTAGTATTACATACTCAGTTACAAAATGAAAATTTCGTACTCAAACATATTTATACAACAAAAGAACAAACCCCTAGAAATAGGAATTTGTTCTTTCACTGTATAAATTTCTACTTTTAATTTAACACCATTGCTTTATCATTTAAAAGACGATCTAATTCTTCCATATGATTTGTTTCATCTGCAATCATATCTTCTAGTTTTACAACTAACTCTGTCATATTTAATTTCGCTGCCTGTTCTTTTCTCGTTTCATAACGCTTAATTGTTTCATATTCTGATTGTCTAGCGGATTCTAACATTTCTCTAACATCTTCTACTTGTTTCACTGGTAAAGGGATCGTAGTAGGTGTACCACCTAACGTCTTAATTTTCTCCGCTAAATATAGGGCATGTCCTTGTTCATCACTAATTTCAGATTCAAAGAAAGGTTTCAATACTTGTCTATATATACCAGAAACTGTAGCTGCATTATGGTTATACATAATAATTGCTGAGTATTCTCCTGCTAAATCTTCATTCAATCCTTCGATTAGTTCTTTCACATCGTGTGACATTTTTATATCTCCTCCTATACTTAATAAGTACCCCTTTCCTCATGTTTTAAACATAATTATTTAAAATTTTTATGTATCTAAAAATGCAGCTTGCTTCAATTTACTTATCGCTTGTCTTTTAATACGAGAAACGTGCATTTGCGAAATACCTAACCGTTCTCCTGTATCTTTTTGATTTAAATTTTCTCCAAATATATAATGAATAACACTCTTTTCCGTATCATTTAATACGTTAAAAATATCCTCTAAAACGAGACGTCTTTCTGTCTGTTCATATCCTTGCTCTACTTCACCTACAGATTCAATTCTCGCTACCGAACTTCCATCAGATGAATTTTCAACTACATCATCTAAGGAAGATACTCGATAATTATTTTTCGCATCCATAATCTCTAGAACTTCCTCTTCCGATAGTCCTAAATGATTTGCAATTTCTATTATCTTCGGTGAACGTTGCAGGTGATCTGTTAACTCCTCTATCGCAAGTTTAATTTTCCCGCCTAAATCTTTAATTCGCCTTGGAACATGAATACCCCAAGTTTTATCACGTAAATACTTCTTTATTTCGCCTACTATTGTAGGTATTGCAAACGGCTCAAAAGCATTCCCTATCGAATAATCATACCTTCTTATTGCGCCTAAGAGCCCTAACATCCCTACTTGTATAATATCCTCATGCATCGGCCCGCCTTTTGAATAGCGATATGCAATGGAATATACGAGATTTTTATAATGATCAACTAACCTTTCCTGCGCTTCATTACATTGGTTTTGTTGGAATTCTGCAATTAGCTTAATAACGTCTTCTTTAGTAAGAGTTGTAGGTTGAGATTGGATTTCCATCATTCTCCACCTGCTCTCTTTGTATATATTTTGTCATTAAAACTGTCATGCCCTCATCATGCATGATTTGTATATCATCCATTAACGTATTGATTAAATATAAACCTAAACCATTTTCCGGCAAATGTTCTACTGGTTTATTAATATCATACGGACCGACTTTACTTTTTAAGCTACTGAAATCAAAGCTAACTCCATTATCCGCAGCCATAATTTCTAATCGATCTTCATATAGACCAAAGACAATTGTAATTTCTCCAACGTCTTCTTTATATGCATGTTGTACAATGTTTGTACATGCTTCACTAATAGCAATTTTCATATCTTCTATATCGTCATAAGCAAAGCCCATTCGATTCGCAACACCAGCCATTGTTAAACGAATAATAGCCACATATTCTGCCTTTGCAGGAATTTTCATTTCTATCTTTTCAAATCTCTCCATCATCCCTAGTCACCTTCTTTCTACTTTTTCAAAATCGGAATTCAAATTTAATATTTCTGTTAACCCTGTAATATCGAATAATCTTTTTAATCTTTTAGATACACCGATAAACTCTAGTTTTCCATCATTTTTCTTAACTGCTTTTAATAGCGCTATAAAAACACCTAAACCAGTACTATCCATATAATCTACGTTATGAAAATCTACTACAATATGAACCTCTTTTTCGCTTGTAATAGGCATTACCTTATTTTTTAAATCTGATGCCGTATACGCATCAATCTCACCATTAAGTTGTACCGTATAACCTACATCATTTTGCAAAATATTTATTTCCAAATTCATCATTTCCGCCCCCTTATCTCAAACTTTTACTATTTAATTACCCATAAAAATTAGTTTTAAACATATTTTTTTATTTTCATTATAAATAAATTTTCTACACCTTTCTCAGCTTAACACTAAAAAAAATACTACCGAATGTTTAAACCTTATAAATTTGTGTATGTATAATGTATAAACATTATTTTTAGGGGGATCTATCTATGGAAGAGCACAACTTTAAAAAGGGAGATTTCGTTCAATTTTCTTATCGACACGATCATGCTACAAAGTTAGTTGGTTCCATTATTAATATACTAACAAATACAATTGTAGTTGATATAGGTAATAACGAGGACTTATCTCATATAGAGCCAAGGCAAGTCGTAAGAATAAATAATTGTGAAAAAGTAACGATGGTTTAATACATAATAAAAAGTGTAATTTCAATGAGCGGGGGCCTTCATCCCCCCGCTCATTCCTATGCAGATTACATTAAAAAAGCATCCAAATTATTTTCATTGGATGCTTTTTTATGTATATTTATCAGTTCATTAACCCTATCGCTATATATAACAAACTTAAAATTACTATTCATTATCATACTTACGCTTTCCGTAGCATTCTAGAGAAGAATGTGACGATTAAAATAAAGACGATTGCGCCTAATAAAGCTGGAAGAATAAAGATGCCTCCCCATTCAGGACCCCAGTGACCAAATAATGCACTACCAACCCAAGATCCGATTAATCCAGCAATTACATTACCAACTATACCTAAAGGAAAGTCTTTCCCTGTAATCATTCCAGCTAACGCACCAATAAGTCCACCTACAATACACGTAATAATAAGTCCCACAATTAAACCTCCTATATTATTTTTATATTGGATTCATCAAGCTTTGGTATGTAACCAAAGCTTGATGAAAATGTATTATTCTTTATTATCCAACTCATCGCTTATCTTTTGTTTCACTTTTCCGACTTTTTCTTTTATAGTTCCCTTCGTCTTCTCCCACTTCCCTTCATTTTTCAACTCTCTATCTTCTGTAACTTCACCAATTCCTTCTTTTATTTGTCCTTTTTTCTTTTCAACTTTACCCGTAATTTGTTCTTTTAGCCCGCTCTCACTCATATTTCCCATCTCCTTTTCGTAATAGATTTATAGATTTAAAGGATACAAATTTAAATAGAATACATGCATCTTCTTTCTTGTAACCATTCACCGACTCTTTCTAAATCCTTAACGAATAACAAGATTTTCCCTTCATCCAGCTTTTCTTCATAAAAGTTCGCTTCTTCCTCATTAAGCCCTAACTCCTGCATCTTATTTCTTAACTGATCTCCTGTTTTTTGAAAGACGTTAATAATGCTTGTCCCAAGTCCCTCCTCTTTTATCCCAATTGTATTCACGTCTGCATTGTCTGCAATTCTATCTGTCCTATCTTTCTCATGTGTTAATACGTAAATATCTTTTTGTTCTATTCCTTTCTTCACTAGATCATTCGCTGCATTCATGACCTCTTTCTCCGTAATAAATTCATATACAAAAGGTTTACTATACTTCGTTTCCATCTTTAACTTCCTCCTTTAAAATGAATTATTTGTTATATTATATGTAGTACACCTATTTTCGAAATGTTAAACATAAAATTCAAAAAAAGTTATGTGAATTTTGATTTTAATAGAAAATAAACAACATCATTTACCACTTTAAAACATCTTCTACTTACAATAACCTCCTAAATTAACGGAAAATTGTTATAATTGAACGTAAGGAGGGATAATATGAAAAAAATCATATCTATATGCGCTCTAACCGCTCTATCTTTCACTTTAATAGGTTGTACAAGTACCTCGGTTACAGATAAATCTTCACAAGTTAAGCAAGAACATACACAAAATACCTTTCAATTAAACTCCGCAAATATTACCGACATTGAAATACTGAAAACAACAAATAATACTACTTCCAAATCTCAAACAGATAATGAAGAAATGATAAAATCTATCGTTTCAGCAGTTCAAAATGGAACACCTAAAACTATCACTTTAGATCAAAAAAAGAAACAATCTGTGCATTCTACTATAACCGTTACATATAAAGATGACGAAAAAGAAGAGTTTCTTGTTTGGGTTGATAATAAGGAACAAATTACAATTGCCAAAGATGAGAAGAAAGATAAGGTAGAAAGTGTGATAGTGAATATTAAAGATACTAAAATGATGAAGGATTTCTTTTAAAATTCTAGTTAACATTAAAAAAAGAGTAGGATTACATCCTACTCTTTTGTTTAATCATACCCAATAAATAGACTTTTATAAGATCTATTTAAGGTCTAATTTTGCTAAATCATGTTGTAAAACATTATTTCCTTCTTGTGGGTTAAATACGATTGCACTAAGACCAAAAACATTCGTAACAACATCTCTATCTTTCGGACGAATGATTCTTACTTCATAAGCAAACAGTGCTGGAGGAAGAGCTGCTGAACGAAAAGTAACATATCGATTAGGTGGCAATGTTTGTGTTGAAGGGTCTATTAATGGTAACAATACCGGAGAACCAGATGACCAATCAAACATTTCAACAGTTACTCTACGAGTATCATCTGGATCAACATTCATAGCCTCCACAGTAAGAAACAACGTAGCAGAATGTCTACGTAATACACCCGTTGATAAAGTCTCATTGTGATGTTCACAACATTTTTTCGGAGGGTGACCATAGCCATAACTCATACCAATTCCCCCCTTTCATTTACAATTAAGGACAAGTATTCCTTATAATATATAATGTTAGTATTCTTTTAGTGCAAGGTATAAAAGCGGATTTCCATCTATATTTTTGGATATTTTATTTTTCATTTATTCGCTTTTAAAGAATAAAGTGAAACTTTAATTAGCCCTCACCAATCGGGGTCTTACTACCCAGCAAATAGCGAGATAAATCTATTTTGAAAAGGACCTGCTCCATTCATTCGTAAAAGCATAAAGTAAATGGAATCCGTTAAAACACATGAGTGACCCCTTGGTTTTCCCTTCCTATTAAAAGGAGGAACTGTTATGGGCTTTGGTGGTAGTTGTGGCGGCTGTGGCTTCGCTGGAGGATTTGCTTTATTAGTTGTATTGTTTATTTTATTAATTATCGTTGGAGCTGCTTGCTTCTGCTAAAAAACTATCGGAAAAGACACTCATGTGAGTGTCTTTTCTTTATATGTAAAAAAAAGCCCGCCTATTTCCGTAGGCGGGCTTTATCTTTATTACACAATACGAAAGTATACTCTCTTTTTCACTAAAATTTTATGTAATTATACATATTCATGAAAATAGAAGACTTAAATTATGCCAAAATAAAGTGAAACTTTAATCAGTGGGGGGTGTTCATCCACCACTGATTATTAACCCCCACCAATCGGACTTTTACGGGCAGCCCGCCCCCCACCTAACTTCTTTGCTTACGCTGAATTTTGAGGTGGGGGTCTTACTGCCCGTTAATGCGGGATAAAAAATATAAAAAAATATCCAAAAAAACTGTCACAAAATCCGTTTTTCTGGTTTCTCTATAATACAGGTATCAAATTGAAAGTGAGGTTTAAACGGACATGTTAACCATAGAAAATGAAGAAAGTCATGCTTCTGATATGACCTTTGAAGATTTATTTAAGCAGTACTATGCTTACGCTGTGAAACAAATCATCTGGATTGTTAAAGATCAATCTATCGCTGAAGAGTTAGCACAAGAAGTATTTTTACAATTATATCGTAGCGATTGGAAAGGAATTGAAAACATACCTGGATGGTTGATTAAATCTTCTACTTATGTAGCTTATAACCATTTTCGATCTGAAAAAAGGCAGCAAGCGAAGATTGATAAAGAAATACAATACCATGAAGTACAAAATGTTTCATCATTAGACGATGATTGGATAAGAAAAGAAGAAATTACAAAGGTCCAAACGATACTAAATAAAATGAATGATCGAGAACGAACCCTTTTACTAATGAAATTCTCTGGTTTTCAATATAAAGAAATTGCAGAAGTACTTCAAATTGAAATATCTTCTATTGGAACATTATTGGTCCGAGCAAAAATGAAATTCCGCAAGATTTATAAACAAATGGAGGAGGCATAACAAATGAAATGTTATGATATCGGGTTTATTCAAACATATATTGATGGAGAACTTTCTCATGATATAAGAAAGGAATTCACAAAGCACCTAGATACATGTGAAGCATGCCAAGATTTATTAGTAGAAATTAGTAAATTAAATCAATGGGAAAACGTAATGCTAGATGAAGAATCTGCAAATTCACCACAAGAAATCAAAATTGATATAGAACAAGCATGGAAAACATTTGAAAGCCTTTCCAAGTTAGACAATGTTTCTAATATAAATCACAAAAAGCACCAAAAGAAGGGAATGTTTACAAACATGAGTAAAAAATCAAAACGTTTCATTTATACAGCAGTAGCTGCAGCTGCACTTTTTACAACAGCAATGATTCCACAAGTACAAGTGGCGGCTACAAATGTTGCTTCATATTTTTCTGATGCAATTACAAATGATAAAGTTGTAAATGAAGGAATAGGAGATGAAAATGGTGTCATACAAGATATGATGAAGAATGGTAAATATATTCCTATTGATGAAAAAATTACAGATCAAGGTATTACTGTACATCTCAAAGAAGTATTTATCGCAGATGCACGTATATCAGTTCATTATAGAATGGAAAAAGCTGATGGTAATTTAGTACCATTTGAATTTGATACATCAGGATTAAATCTTGAAAATGATGGTAAAATTAATGGGCAACAAGAGGAAAACCCTGAGATTAAAAATGACGGGAGACTATCATTTATCCATGATTCAGATGATCGTCTTCCTTTTGAACTTATGGCAGCAGGTAAAAAACTAAATGATGTAGGCATTCGTGATAATGATAAACCTGAAGGTGTTGCTACATTTGTTATAGATTCTAAAGGAAAAGACGCTTTTAAACAGCCCCTTACTTTAGATGTAAATATAACTAGAATTGGAAAAGTAATTGGATCTTGGAAAGGTCAAATTCCAATTGATACTTCACATTTGAAAAACAATACGAATTAACATGAAAAAAAGAATAGAACAATATGTATCTAATTCTCAGTTTATATGTTTTCTTGTTTTCGTTATATTTATTTCTTATATAGTTTTTACTCTATCTTTTATTTATGATTTAAGTTTATAACCTTAAATCAATCATTTAAAACCATTACAAAAAAAAGCCCCCTAAAAAAGTAGGCAAATAAATAACCGGTTTCTTAACGTATAAGGAATCGGTTATTTTGTATTTAAAATGCGTCTAGACGTACAATTTTTTTGATATGGTGACCTCTAATAAACCATATCAAAAAAAGAATAGACAGCCTAAGGTGCCTTTCTCCGACTTGAACCATGTTTAATTGTTTTGTTTATTGAGAAATACAATGGTTTATTTATGCTGATCTTCTATATTAGGTCCGTTTGCAGTCCATACAGCAATTAACAAAAGAACAATAGCGATGAAAAAGTTGATGAGCATTTTTACTAAACTACGCATAGGTAGAAAAGCATATATACTTCTCTACCTATCTTAATGTTACTTGATAAGTACTTGTTTTAATTATATATACAAGGAAATTAAACCAGCTATAACAATCAATGGAAGAATTACTGCAAGTTTATTTTGTAGAGGGACACGTTTGTCTGGGACTCCTGGATGGATAACAAAAGCCAGTAAAACAATTGCTCCAATAATACCTAAAAGTATATTAATGATAATCATCCTCCTAAGGAATATTATTAAAATTATATCAAATTTAAACACAAACAAAAGGAATTAATGTTAACAATTACCAAACAACCTATTTATACATAAAAAAACCCCCAAAGTATCTACTTTAAGGGGATCCATCCTATCACCTTCTCTCTTCATACAACCGATTTGCTTTATACGAGCAAACAAAATACATACATGTCACAACGGGGATAAATGTCAAAAAAAGTCCTCTCATTAATGCAAATGGCGTTTCAAATAAGAATGACCATAGAAATGATACACCTTGCTTATCCCATAATCCTGGCGTCAAGTATAGTTCTTTCGGATTTACAAAGGCTCCTAAATTCATTGTATTACTATACATAAATAAAAATAATATCGGCAAATAACAGATCGCTAATTCTAAAAATGTTTTAGATAGACGCTTATACTTCCCTGCTCGTGACATTGGATCTGAAAAAATGTCATCTTCACTTTCTTCATCTACCTTTTTAAAATATTGCGTACCTGACCACCTATTACCAGCTATATGCTCCCAGCCACTATCTTCAAATAATGTGCAGTAATTAATAAAATCACTTTTTCTACTAAATACTCTATGGTCTATTTTAATCGTCGCATCTTCCGGTTCTGTATATCTAAATGTATAACCAAATGTATTGCTTTCTAGTTGATAGCCTTTCCAAGCCATCTCCTCTAACCATTTTTCCTCTTTCTCAAAGTCTAAAAAGAATTTCAATCTCCACATCATCGTTTCCCCCTAACTATACGTGTAATAAACTTTTTGTAACCGCAATAATGTGCTGCATTCTCATAAAGTCTAAATGCAATACTTCTTTCCCGCGTTCCGTAATGACATACACTTTTCTTCGTTTATCTTCGCTTTTTACCGATTCTATTAACCCTTGTTTTAATAAATTTTCAACCGCACCATACAATGTACCCGCTGCGATTTTCACTTGATGATTACTCAGTTCCTCCACCTTTTGCATAATTAAATATCCATGAGCTGGCTCTAATAAAGCTAAAAGAACGTAATACGTTGTTTCCGTTAATGGTAAATTTTTATCTCTATTCATAAAGACCTCCAATGTAACGATAAGTATATAGCTAAACTATATAGTTCAACTGAATAGTTTCATTTTATACAGTCAAACTGTATATGTCAAATGTAGGAATAACTTTATAACCCAAAACAAAAACGCTACCTTTTTAAAAGATAGCGTTTTTGTTTTATCCTTGCTTATTCTTCGCCTTCATTTGCTCTTCATAAACAAACTTCGCGGTCATAAAGTCGTTAGAAAAATCTTTCAATGCATTCTTCATTACATTTAATTCTTCTTGTGATTTAATTTCAATACTGTTTAAGAAATCAAATGCTTTTGATTGTTCCTCCGCAACAAAGTTTTGTGTCATATAATCATCTTGGAAGTCTTTCTTCGCCTTTTCTTTTACTTTATTCATTGCCTCTGTTTTGTTTATGCTTTTCATTGGATTTTCGAATGCTCCAGTAGGTTGTTCTGGTTTTGGCTCTTCTTTCTTTTCCGGCTGTTGCGCTGGTGCTGGTTGTTGTGGTTCCTGCTTTGGTTGTTCTTGTTGAACCGGCTGCTGCGCTACTTGTTGCTCTTTTTTCGCTAACTCATCTTTTAACTTCTTCACTTGCTCATCAAGAGATTTTTTTTCAGTTTCTAACACACTCATATCACTTTTCAACTTTTGCGTTTCTTCAAAATGTTCATCTACTAATTTATTATATTCTTTCTCAGAGTACATTTTTTCACTGGTTGATGTCGTTTTCTCTTTCATAACAACTACATTAATAATTATAAATAAGGCTACAATTCCTATTAACGCAGCGGAAATCTTCTTTTTGTTCATGATTAATCCTCCAAAATGTAAAATTTAAAAAATTATCATAACAGACCAATTCGCTTTCAACTGTCATATTTTGTCGAATCAATATAATAAAAAAAAGCATCTGAAACAGATGCTTTTTCTCATTCTTAATACGTAAACGTAATCGTCACTAAAGAATACCCTTCTTTCGCATTGTAAGGCTCCGCTTTATAAGAAACTCGGTTTGCCCCTTGCGGATAATCGATTTCGCCAATTACCTTTTTCACATCTTGCAGTGCACCATTCATTGATTGCTTGTACAGCACTTCAATTTTCTCTGGTTTTGCACTATAACGCTGCTGCATTTTATTTTTTAATTCGGTATAGTTATTTGCAATATATTCATTTCCTAAATAGTTTAACTTTGTATCTTTTAATATTTGCTGATATGCAGGCGTTTTCTTACTACCTGCCGCAATTTTATTTGTCAGTGTACTATAATAGTTTGTTGTAGCTTGCGGGTAATCTCCGCGGTTCCACTCATGATTTCTTGTTATTTGCTCATCTGATAAGTTAAAATACGAATACGTTACGCGGCCCTGCTCATCTGGCACCGGATCATCGAATGTTGTATCAAGGTGATACCATTTGTTTTCGATTTTCACTAAATTCCAAGCATGAGGTTGTCCGTCCCCAGTTCCTGTCACGAAATGATTTTCAATTCCTGCTTCTTTTAACAATTGATAAGTTAATAGTGCGTAACCTTGGCAAACCGCAGAACGATTTACAAGTGCCTCATATGCTGTGTAAGCTTTATAAGACGTATCATAAGAAACATGTTTTACTACGTAATCATGAATCGCCTTCACTTTTTCGTGATCATCCATTCCAACTTGAGTAATAGAAGAAACGATTGCTTTCGCTTGTTTCATGACATATTCCGTCTGTTCTTTCGTTTCACGATATGTAATCTTAAGCGTAAATGTATAATTTCCAGGTGATCCAGAAAGTCCATATGAAACATTCGATCTATTATAATTTGTATACTCATTTTTACTTGCAACTTCTTTATATGCGTTAAAAAGTGTATTCATCACTTCGTCTGTATTATTATTTTTCGTTTTATATGGAAGTGTAATAGTCGTTTCATACGTATTAATACGCTTTTGTACTTCCTCTTTAAACGCTGTTAATAATGCCGCATCTCCTGTATCTTTCACATCGGCATTTTTATATTTCAAAGTTTTATATAAAAACTGCGCATACTGTTCACGTGTTACTGTGCCATACGGTTCAAAATTCCCGTTCCCTGTGCCATCTGCGATTCCATTTGACTGCACCGCACTAATTGCATTTTCTGCCCAAAATGGATTTGGAACATCCTTAAATGTATGTTTTTGTTTAGCCGCAAGATGGAAAGCATTTGTAAGAATTTGTGCCATTTCCGCACGACTCACAGAAGCTTTCGGTCTAAACTGGCCGTTTTCATCACCTTTAAAAACTCCTAAATTCGTTAAAGTTAATACCTCTTCTGGGAACATTGTAGAACTTTGATTAATATCACCGTAAGGATTTTTAATCGTAGATCCATCCTTTAATACGTAACGAGTTCCATCATTACTAAACGAACCACCTTGTTTATTCGGTACTAACACTCGATAAATTAAAGCCGCAACTTGCTCCCTTGTCGCAACATCTCCAAAACCAAATATCCCATTTCCATAACCTGAAATAATATTTTTACTCGCTAAATCTTTAATCGCAGGATATGACCAATGTGATGTCGGCACATCAGAAAAAACACCCACTTCAGCAGCTTTTACATCGCTGCCATTTGTATATAACAACGCACCACCAATAAGTGATAGTGATGTAATTGATTTTAATAGTTTTGTGTACATAATTTCTTCTCCCAATATGTTCTCTATTTTTGTTGGTTTATGTCGAAAAATCTAAAAATATGACAAAATATATTATACAATTAAAAGTTTTTGAGGGATATATCGAATTTTAAAATATGCAAAAATTCATATTGTTATAAGGATTCATAGTGATATTATGTTGTTTTACTTGCGAATATACAAATAAAAAAACGCTCATCTGAGCGTTTCATCTATATACCTAATAATTACTTTTTCTACACTTCGAACTCTTCTTCGGTAATAATCCTTTAATCTAACAACTCTTTATACTCCAATATTTCTTCAGCCCGATGGCCCTCCATGCGTATATTGTATAACACTTGTTGTATTAACCTTTGATTGGTCTGTTGAAACATTTCATCCATTTAGAAATAGTTCTATTAAATTTTTCACCACTAGCCATAAAAATATCTTATAATCTTTATATAATAAATTATTGTATTAGGAGTAGATAAAATGCCAGTTACACTCGAACTTATTCTTTTCATTCTTATAGCAATTAGTGCTGTTGGCTATTTAATAAAAGAATTTCAAAAAAATAGGAAACGAACACTTGGAATTTCACTAGAATTTTTAATTCTTTTCTGGTCAATATGGAGAATATCAACTATCATAATCTAATTTATAAAACATGAATTCCTTTGAATAAAACTCAATATTATGTCCATAATGTTGATAGGCTGTATGCCAGAATCCATTTAGTCTTCTCTGTATCTCCTTGTATTAAGCAGTTAGCCTTTGCTAGCTGCTTAATACAAGGAAATATTTTTTATTTAAATTAACTATTTTGTTCACTTTTTTGATACATTTACGAAACATTCATATGTTACGTTATATAAGTCCTTTTTTAAATCATATTCATTCTAGAAAAAAGTCCTAGTCCCCCTAGGGCTTTTTTCATTCAAATAAAGAGTTTTATTGTTTCTCAATAACCGCAACTATTTAATGTGGTAAAATAATAATTGGATTGGCATCCAATACCATATTACGATGGATCAAATCGCAAGAAGGCACCTTAGGGTGTCTTTTTTATAGAAAATCAGTTTAAAAACTAAAAATAAAAGAACCTCAATAAATGAGGTTCAAAAAATCTACTATTTTAAATTACCTTCGTAAAAAGCAACTCCATTTTGAACATGTTTTAAATACCACGTAATCGTCCCGCCACAAACATTTTCATTAAAACTATTAGCATATACTCCATTTGAGTAATAAAGAGTTCTTTTGAACTTACCGTTAGAATACTCATAAGGAATTGAGCATGTTGCTTGTTTCGGAGAGCTCACAGCTTTTTGCGTATCAGCTGAAGCTGCCCCAATTCCTCCTGTTAATGCAATACCTGTTGCCAATAGCCCTACTACTAATTTCTTGAACATAATAAATCCCCCTTTAATAGTTTTTATAACTTACAACTTAAATGTACCACTTTTGTAATTTATGTAAATATATTGAATATGTAGAAATATTTATTTAATTATTAGTAATATTAGGATTTTATTTTATCAAATGGAAAATAGAGGGATTAGGAAGGT
Source organism: Bacillus cereus group sp. BfR-BA-01382 (assembly GCF_022663475.1). Lineage (NCBI taxonomy): Bacteria > Bacillati > Bacillota > Bacilli > Caryophanales > Bacillaceae > Bacillus > Bacillus cereus group sp. BfR-BA-01382. The sequence goes on along the minus strand of NZ_JAKUFQ010000049.1, from coordinate 25,242 downwards.
TTGTAAAAATCCATACTAAGTAAACTAAATATCACGATATATCATTTATGGGCTGATCCAAAATTTTTTCTGATTGGAAAACTATAGTCTCATATATCAATTGCGAGGATACCTTAAGGTATCTTTTTTGTACATATAAAAGTCTCAGCATCTTATTCCTTTAAAACAATAATTGCAACTATATTAATTTTACATTACATTAAGGTTAGGGAATATTCTTATATTAATAAAGTGAAAGTGCTAAATAGTAGGTGGAAGAATGGAATTTAACGATTTGGGTATTACCATTAAAGAACTTAGAATCAAAAAAAATATATCACAATCCGAATTATGTCATGGAATATGTTCACAAAGTCAAATTAGCAAGATTGAAAAAGGTATGATTTATCCATCTAGTATATTGCTATATCAATTATCAGAAAGACTTGGTATTGATCCAAATAATATATTTGCACTAACTCAAAATAAAAGATTAAAATATGTAGAAAATGTAAAATACGTAATAAAAGATTGCTTAAAGCAAAAACAATATAAAGAACTTTATGAAATAGTGAAAAAAGAGAAAAACTTAAATAATTTTCAAACAAAAGAAGAGAAACAATTTCTAATATGGCATGAAGCAATTGCTATATTTATAGTGGATAAATCATTAAAAAATGCTTTAGATTTTTTAAATAATGCATTAAAACTGACTTTAACTAATTCTGATTTTTTATCAGAAAGAGAAATAGATATTATGCAAACAATGGCTATATTTTATGCGGAAAATAAAGAATATGAAAAAAGTATTAATATATTAAAAAGATGTTTAAGTAATTTTAATAAGTTAGATTTTCCTAGAGATAAAGAAATTAAGTTGAAAATCATGTTAAATTTAGCAAAATCTTTGGACTTCACATATCAACATGAAGAGGCAATAAAATACATTGATAAGGGCATCAAATTAGCAATTAATCTAAATACGTTATACCTATTAGGTGAACTCTTCTATTTAAAAGGTCAGTTTTTATTAAAAATTAAACAACATAATGTAGAAGATGTTATTTATAACTGGAAAAAAGCATTATTTATATTTGAACTAACAGAAAAAGAATATTATACAAAAATGCTACCAGATGAACTTATTGAATTACAAAATAAAAAACACTCATAATTTCGTAAAAACTACTTACAAATCCCACAGAAAAAATCCCTATAGCTTTTAAACTTAGAACGATAATATTAAAATAATTTAAGTCGGCAGAATGCTCCTTTTGGTATCTTTTCTTTATTTTTACAAGTACCTACTCAATTAATTCTTAAAAACATAATAGGAAACATTGTTTTATTTATCCTATTTTCATTCATGCTATATATAAAATTCGTTAATAAACCCACCTCAAATACTAGTTCCTTTTATAAGTCGTTTTTTTGATGTAGCTGATATTATTCTCAATACAATAGAATTAATTATTGGAACATATTTAGCAATATATATCAAAAAACAATAATAAGAAGATCCCTTCCACCTTAAGGTAGAAGGGATCTTCTTATTTCTATTTCAAACTACTCGCAATCTCCGTAAAGATAACCCCAAGTGCGTCAACAAGCGTTTTTTCACCAACTACCGCTCCTCTACCGAACGATCTTTCACCGATAGATTGTATGCCTTGAAGTGCTGCTTGCTACATTTCAGCGAACTCTTTCACTGTTAGCTCACGTTTTTCGCCTGCTGCATTTACGGGCAGCCCGTTAATACGGAATAAATGTTAAATCAACTCCTATTTAACATTTCAATTCAGATATACGACCGTAAAGAATGCATCATCACGGTGTCAGCAAGCAAAAGTGTATTCTGCATTTCTGAAAACAGTAGATGGCAGATTATGCCCTACTGAATCTGCTAAGAAAGAATATACAAGAACATCCTTAACATCATCTTTATTTCCACTAATGATGACATCAAGGAAATCTTCTATTTGGAATTCTGGAGTAAACAACACAATCTTAGTTGTTCTGTTTGGTTCTAAAGAAACAAAAGTACGAGAGATTTCAACTAATTCATTTTGAGTTGGGAAAAAAGTGTTTCGGCTTCTCTTAACAGTTACCGTTACATTACTAGTATGGCAGCGTGAATCATTGTTTAACATAATGTTGAGAGCAGTTGGAATAATCCCATTTTCAGAGACTGGAACTCGAAACACTCCAGTAGATTTATGGGCCATATAATCACATCCTTTCAAAATAAAATCTATTTACAATATATTAGATGCAAAAAACGTTCATTTTGATATGGACAAATTACATGATTAATATATCTATAATTACCCTCGGTATTACTAAGCCAATGTTTTAAAAGATTAACAAATATCGTGAGAACCAATCGAATGTATATTAAAAGTAAAAAGAATAAGTTGTTTAAAATACCACCTATTTTGAGCCAATAATGAGACATTATGTTAATCTTATATGTATAGCTGCACAAAATTGAGAAACTTAAGGAGACAGATAAATTTTATGAGAAAATTATCTATATTACTTACTTTCATTCTAGTATTAGTCAGTGTTACGGCTGCTTGCACACAAGATAAAACAGATAGTGCCGTTGAAAATGCTCCAATAGAAGAACCAAGCGCAAAAAATGTAAATGAAGAATTAATAAACTTTGAAGAAAAGGAAGATATGAGCCGCTTGGAACAAGGTATTTTATTAGTTGGCGAGAGTGTTAAGGGAGGCTATTACTTGGCCGCTGTTCAAAGTGCATATTTAAATGCTAGCAACGATTCCGTCATGGTTAATGTCTCTGTAAAAAATGTACGAGGTCAAACGATTGGACTATCAGAATTAAAATATAACTTAAAAGATGAAAAAGACGGAAAGATCTATAAAGGAAAGGTGCTTGATCAAAACCCTTCTGATATACAAGTTAAACCAAATGAAACGGTAGAATTGAAAATAGCTTTTGAAGCACCAGGTACCGTAGATGAATATATGTTTTATATTGAAAGCTCTTTAGACCCTCTACAAACATACTGGAAAATTGATAAGCTGCAATCACAAAAAAACTAAGTCTAAAATACAATTTGATTGAAGAAATCTCTCAAATAAGCAAAAAGTACCGGAAAATTTGATATAGATACAAATGAATAATATATAAAGTGAAACTTTAATCAGTGGGGGTTTTGTTCATCCCCCACTGATTATTAGTTGAACCAATCGGGCGTTTACGGGCAGTTGATCCTCCACCTAACTTCTTTGCTTCCGCTGAATTTTGAGGTGTGGGTCTTACTGCCCGTTAATGCGGGATAAACATAAGACCATCGATTTAATGAATCGTTGGTCTTTTTCAAAAAATGCCCCATTAAAAACTAAGAGATAAAAAAGAACTAATCTCTAGAAGAGATTAGCTCAATATATCCAAAGCTATTATGGTACATAGTTTTATGAGCAAACGTTATATAATGTTGTATGGGATACATAACCTGTCATCCCTTTATATGTAACTTTTAACCACTGTTTAGAATTACTGTAATGACCTTGAACATATTCACCAGTTACCCATGTTCCAGTAATTTTCGTACCATCATTAAATGTATGTAAGACAGGTGAATCGACAGTATAACCACTGCGCATCTTTGCACCATATACACCTACCGTACCTCCCTTTGCACAAGCTGCTACTACATTTTCATTTTCAGTAGCATTCGTAGCCGCGAAAGCAGAGCCATTAAATGTAAATAAAGTAAATATAAAAGCTGTTAGTACTGTACAAATAGATAAACGACGTAACAAAATAAATTCCCCCTTTTTTTATAATTTACTTCTTCACAAATGATTATCTTAAATATTCTAACTATTTTCAATATATTAATGTTGAAAAATATTAGTTGTATTTTTGAAATAAGATTTTATCAAAAATAGTAACAAACTCATATTTTACAGGGAGAGCACCGAAAGAAGTCTTCTACATATCAACTATATAAAAGTCCCTCCACCTTAAGGCAGAGGGACTTGCTAATTCCTATTTCAAACTACCCGCAATCTCCGTAAAGATAACTCCAAGCGCATGTGCACCTGCATCAGGGTATCCTAAACTTCTTTCGCCAACTGTACCAGCGCGGCTCTTTATGCAGCTACTGGCGATGCAATTCCGAAAAAAGGGAATTTTTTAGAGTAGATGACAGCAGGTTGGGCTGTACTTCACCTAATTAACTAAAGAATACTGCACGGGCCAATATTTGTGCATGATCTAAAATATAGAGGGCTCTATTTTGTCATAGATTACTACAACACTAAAACTCATCCCCATATTTTAGCAATCAGAGTAATACCCCAAAGGATATATGCCAGTTGTGATATTATATACAGTGTGATTTCAAAACTAGTAAGTTTTCTTGTTAATTTAATTCTCTTTAAATACATATAAAAACAAAATGCAGATATAACTAATAATAATTGAGATGCGTTGTTTATGTTTTCTAAAATATTCATACAAAATCAACTCCTTACAGTAATTGTATAAAAATATACTTTAAAAGTATCATAAAAACTATTTAAATAAAAAGACCATTTGCAAATTTAATAATGCAAATGGTCTTTTTATTTAATATTTCTTCAAATAAATTCAAGTTATAAAAACACTATTTATTTGAAGAAAATGATGCTGGAGCTGGGCCACAAGTTAATGCGAAAGCAAATAAAACCGGAACAGAAAAAGCATAACCTGATAATGCAAGTAATCCTGCTGCTCCCCAATAATCTTCAGCTTTTATATATTTTTTCAATTGATTCCAGAAAGATTGTCCTATTCCAAGTGCATCTTGCCAACATCTTTCCCAAGTATTACTAGAGTAAACATTACTTGATAGATCTTCATCATTTAACATTTTAGTACTTGCTAAAATACCTGCTTTTTCTTCATTGTTATACGGAGATTTTTCCAACTCTTCTTTATTAACTATGTATTTACCAGTTGCCTTATCTTTTACAACAATCTTTGTAAAAACATACTCAAATTCTTTTGCTAATTTTTCTATTTGTTCAGGGTTAGCACTTTGCGCTTGTCTACTATCAATTGTCGCTGCTGAAGACAACGTAGGAATAAGAAATAGAGTACAAGCCATCATTAAAGCAAAAAACTTTTTAAACATAAAACAATTCCTCCCTTTGGGATATTTTGTAATTCCATTACAGAATACAACATAATTTTCCAAAAATAAACACTTTTTTATCAATTTAAATATTAAGTTAATTAAGGACATTAATTAATTAACTTAATATTTTTAATAAGGTTTTCTTGCTTTTGGGTGGAATGGTGAAGACTGAGGTGAAGCGTAGCGAGGAGTTCACCACTTTATAGCGTTGATCATTAAAGAGGTAACACCACATCGCTATCAAGCTAAGATTATGCAAAGTCAATGTTAGGCGAGATTGTTTTTTTTCTAAAGGGCAAGTGCAGGTGATTGAAAGATTTGCATACGAAATAAACCCTAACGGGTTTCACTTTTTTGAATTAAGCGGCTTGATTATCAAACATGGTACAATTGTAAAAGACACCTAATATATCAAAGACCGTTTTTTCTCATATCGATGAGATTTCCGCTCATTTTGTTGTAGGAGATTGAACAGCCGAAGTAACACCTTTGATAGCTCTTGGGTGTGTTTTTGTATGGTTTGGAATATAAAAAAATAGTCTTTAATCATATATACAGCTTTATACTCATTAAGCTCTCGTTTTTTCTTCAAGAGGAGCAATTGGCGCATTTGAAACATAATAGAAGAACAAATAAGTAAATTAATAATTGGTATTTTTTCGAAGTGAACTATTGAGAAAGTTTATTTTACGAATAGGAACCGTAGTGTAATTGTTGTCGAAAAGGAAAATTATTAATAGCAGAACTTCCTTATTGAGAAACTTTTATTTTTAATATTTTATAAAGTTTTTTTATAAATAGTAATGCGATCAGCTCACAATTACAAATCTAACTATTCTGATTATTATTGATAAATAAAATATTAAGGTAAAAATATGGTAAAATTATGAAAAAGTTGTAAAATATTAATTAATCGCGATTAGTTTATAGAATAATAAATGGAGGTTTTTATTTATGAAAAAATCATTAATGTTATTAACGGGTGGTTTAGTATTAGCAAGCGGGATTGGTTTTGGGGCAGATGCATTCGCAAGGGACATTACACCTTATAGCGAAGTGACTTATGGTGGATGGCACGCTCAAGTAGCGGCGAAAAAATTTAGAGATAATGTAGACGGAATTGATAACAATGATCATATTTCCACTGGTTCTCAACGCTCTGTAATTCTTAACAGTGATGGTGAAGCTAGAAGTGATAAGATTACTGTATATAGTGGGAATCGTGAGCATTTAACTAATAATACTGGAAAAGGTGGTTATACTTACAGACTAAATATGACTCCTCCAACTACATGGGATCGTTTTAAAACATCAGGTAGCTTTAGCCCTGACGAATATTAATAATGTGTTAGGTTGATTAAATCCGAAATAACTAATTCAATAATCTTATATATTAAATATATAAGATTATTGAATTTAACTATTTATCTTTGTAAAAGGAGATTGGTTATGGGAATTATAGTTGCTGAAATGAAAAAGGGTATATGTAATAAAATGTTTTTATTATCTATCCTCTTGGGAATAATTATGATTTGTTATAGTGCTTATACTAGTTTAAAACCTTATTTATTTCTGTCTAGCGCATCTGATATCACTGAATCTCAAGTTAATTTATTAAAGGAATTGGCATTTAATAGATATGAGGTTTGGGTGTATGGTACAGATTTTTATGTGCTTATTTCACCTTTATTAGCATGCTTAGCATATTCGACATCATATCGATTGGATATTGAAACAAATTTTATCAACTGTATTCTTGTTAGAACGAAGAAAAAATATTATCAAATAGCAAAAATTTCAGCAACTGCCCTTTCGGGAGCACTTTCTGTTAGTTTTCCGTTGATATTGTTTTTTATTATTATTAGTATTTTTCTTCAAGGAGATATTACGAAACCTTTAAAGATTTATCCTTTTGGGGTATTAAGTGAGATTTATAATTATAATCCTAATCAATACATATTATTTTTTATAGTTGTACACTTTGTTTTTGGAGCGGTGTATTCTATATTTTCTTTAGCCCTTTCTTCTGTTATTAAAAATCGATTAATTGCGTTAATTACTCCTCTAATATTTTTGTATGTAGGTACTATTACATTTCATACAATTGGCTTACCTAGATTTTCACCTGGAGTTGTTAATTCATTTTATCAAATGAAAACTGTTACTTTACTAGACATTACACTACATTTATTGGGAATGTTAATTATTAGCTTGAGTGTATTTTTTATTTCTTCCAGAAAGGAGCTTGAAGAAATTTAATGGGAAAATCAATTCTTTGGCGATTAACGTATTACAATTTAAATCAAACATTATTCCAAACAAAATTGTATGTATTTATTAGCATTTCAATTTTTCTTGCTTTTATGTCTAGCAAATTAATGTCCAATGAACTGCCAGACAGTTCTACGCTTAATCTTTGGGATGGTGTATTTTCTTTTATAGGTAATTATCAAATCAATTTGTTTTTACTTGTTTTATATTTTTTATATTCTATTATTAAAGTTTTATACGACAATGATGAAGTAAATATTTTCATAAGACTTATTAGTAAAGAACAATGGTTATTCTCTAAGATAATAACTATTTGTATACATAGCTTGGTAGCAGTACTTTTATTTTACCTTATCCCTCTTGTAGTAAATCTGATTTTACTGCCATATGATGCATCTTGGAGTGAAGAAGTGGCAAATGTACTTGCAGGAAAATCACCATTAATTTCTTTACCACATATGGATTTTTCAAAAGCTTTTTCACCGATATTTGCTTTTATTTTATCTTTTTTATTAACCATGATGGTATTGAATATTGTTGGATTATTCAATATTGTTTTATTTATGATGTTTAATAAGAAAAAAACAGTTGTTATTGCAATTAATATTGTATATTTGATTTTTTGCTATATTTGTTATCATTATATAGATTTAGGTTTTTTAAATTTTATTTCAATATATGATTTTATGGTATTAGAATTCTTTTATTACAAACCACATCAATTGGATTTTTTAACAACTTTTATTATGCTGTATATTATTTACATGTTACTTTTTATTTTTGGACGTTTGTTGGCTCGAAAATGGTCCGTTTTATGAAGGAGAGATTTAATGTTTCAAAGTATATTATTTAGAATTACTTGGATTAATTTAAAGTCTTTTTGTAGAATTTGGAAAATTACACTTTGTTTCACTGTATTTTTTTTAATTTGTATATATAATAGGCAGGAAATGAATAATATGATGTATTCTTATCATAAGACGTACTCGTATTTTGATTTTGCATTTTTTATGCTAGGCAGTAAATATGATCCAATTCACTATAGATTACTTGAAACAATGGTAATGATACTTCCTTATGTATTATCTAGTTATCTTACGGCTATTTATTCTTTGGAAGAAGGTATTTTAAAATCTTATATGACCATTCCTAGGGTGAAATCATTATTCAAATGGTATGTTGGTCATATTGTTACTTTAATAATTACATGCTCTGTATATATAGTTATAGAGCATATTTGTATATTTATAGTTTCATTAGATTTACCAAAACATGTGTTAAATTCAGATAATGAATTATTACCTGTTATCACTAACCCAGTAACTACAATGTTAACTGTGATAGGTATACAAATTATCAGTATGCTTTTTTTTCAGATATTACAACTGGTAATAACGTTACTTACCCAAAATCCAATTTATGGGTTTTTATTCGCGATATTTTCTTATGTAATGGTATTTTTTACGAACACTTTAAATGCAGGAGCTTTAAAGTGGATTCCAGGTATCCAACTTATATTGAAAAATAATAGTGTTTCTTCAGATTTTGTTAATACTATTTCTCCATCTTGGTCATTTATGTATATGTTTATTTTAGAATGTCTAGTTATAGGGATTGGTTGGTTTTTTTATAATCGTAAGGAAAAATTACTTTATAAAATTATGTGAGATGTTTAAAAGGGGGGGTTATCATGAATGATAATACAGTAGTAGTACAAGTAGAGGGATTTAGTAAAAAAATAAAAGGAAACAACATATTGACAAATATTAATTTAAATTTATACAAAGCGAAAATATACGGGTTTGTGGGGCATAATGGATCGGGAAAGAGTATGTTATTTAAAGCCATATGCGGATTAACAAAAGGTGAAACAGGAACAATAACAGTAAATGGGAACATCTTAGGTGAAAAAACTGATTTTCCTGATCGAACAGGCGCTTTAATTGAACATCCTGGTTTTTTACAACAATTAAGTGGTTTTACTAATTTAAAATGGTTAGCAAGTATTCAAAATAAAATTAGTAACGAACAAATTATTAATGCAATTCAGCTAGTGGGGTTAGATCCGAATGATAAAAGAGCTGTAAAAAAATATTCATTGGGTATGAAACAAAGGTTAGGAATTGCCCAAGCTATTATGGAAAATCCAGATATCCTTATACTGGATGAACCAATGAATGGATTAGATTCTCAAGGTGTTTCTTCAATTAGGAATTTACTTTTACAATTGAAAAATAAAGGTGTAACTATATTATTAGCCAGTCATATACAAGAAGATATTAAACTCTTATGTGATGAAGTGTTTATAATGAATAATGGGGAAATAGTCAGAGAATAGTGTAAGAAAACTGATCTACTTATAACGATAATAGCATTAAAACTTATTATATATTTAATTTCTTATGCAGACGCTAAAAAAGATGGTATATTAATTTAGCAAAGAGTTATACAAAGTAACTCGGCCGATCTTAACCGCTGAAGAAAAAGAACTGATTGAGAACATGTTGTTATGTTCCTTATTATCTGAAGAAGAAATACTAATTACATATTACGAAGGTGGTTATTTACTCTCTAGCTATATGACTGTTGTTGGTATTGACCTGCAAAACATTGCTGTCATATGAACTGATGCTTTTTATAATAAAATGAAATTACAGTTTTCTAACATAATCGATGTAGAATAATCCATCTAAAGAAGCCAATTCCTTTCAGGAATTGGCTTCTTTGTTTTTTCTATTATATTTTTAGTGGAAAATACATTCTTTGCTTCCACTATAAAAATCCATTCTCCCCATTGTTCATCTTCCGTATTATAAATTTAACGTACTCTAAGGGCAATATAAGGCTTCATTCCCCAAGTAGTGGATACTGTCTTACCACAAACTATATTTTTACCAGCATATTTTATTGCACCTGCTTTAAAATCGATTGTACCAAATTTATGAACAGCTTCTAATGGATTTTTCCCTTGAATTGCTTACCTAATAACATCTGCCACTATTCCATTAGCTACTCTTCTCGCCTCAGCTGTGAACTTATTTGTGCATCTGTTGTTAACGATGATATAGTACGATTTACTAAATCATTTATCCAAGCTAGGAAAGAACCTGGATTAGCGCTAAATACAGATACACCTGGAGCTAATACTCCCTGTAATACATCTTTTTCTGAAATATCTTGAGACCAAGCTGCAACTCACCCACCATTTTGAATGCTATGTTCTAATTCAAACTTATTTGTCTTGTATCCAGAAAAACCGTGACACAAAGTTGGATGCACTGGATGTATTGGATTATGCTCTATCACATCACTCAACCAACTCATTCAGTCCAATTCTGAATTATAAATATCATTTTTTACCATTTTGGTGTATTCGCTATTCCCTCCTCCATAATTCCAATCACTATAATAATCATAATGATAAGCTAGATAAGGTAATGGATACAAATAGGTTGATCTAGTGGAGAGTAGTTACTAAATTGGCCAAACAGGTCTATATATGAACAATACGGATTAATGATTATGAAATTCCCCCCTATATTTCTATTTATAAAAGTAATATATGATATCAAAGGAATGTAGGTACTTGTCTAAATTTAAATAGGGGATTTATCACAAATTCTCTTTTTATATTCTTTATCCCTCCCAAACCACTCCATAAGGTGTCCAACCATAATTTTGAAGTACGAAATAATAAATACCGCCTTTTGAAGTGATTTCTATCGATTGGATAGTTTTGCAAAAATACAATTAAACAACCTGAATTCCATATTTATAGGAACTCACGTTGCTTCTTTTAAAACTATTATCTTAGTATTTATAAACATACATATCTTTACAGAGAAAACATCTAACGAAATTATATATTAATAAATTATAGAAAAATCCCTCCACCTTAAGGCAGAGGGACTTTCTAATTACTATCTCAAACTACCAGCAATCTCCGTAAAGATAACTCCAAGCGCATGTGCACCTGCATCAGGATATCCTAAACTTCTTTCACCAACTGTACCGGCGCGGCCCATGCGAGCTACGATTTCTTTCGTATACTCTGCTCCTTTAACTGCTGCTTCTGCTCCTTTTTCAAAAGCAGTTTTCATGTCTTCTTCGTTTGAAGCGCTATTTAACCAAGAATCTACACATGGAGCAAGCGCGTCAACAAGTGTTTTGTCACCAACTACCGCTCCTCTACCAAATGATCTTTCTCCGATAGATTGTATACCTTGAAGTGCTGCTTGCAACATTTCAGCGAATTCTTTCACTGTTAGCTCACGTTTTTCTCCTGCTGCTTTGCTAGCTGCGCGGAATGCACCACCCCAAATTGGACCAGATGCGCCGCCGCAATGTTCCATAATAATCATTGAACAACCGTCAAGGAATGACCCAATCGTTACGTTCTCTTGATCTACAATAGAATGCCACTCACGTTTTAATTGCTTAAATCCTTTTGCCACACTCATTCCGAAGTCGCCGTCACCTGCGTGTGTATCTAACTCACAGAACGGTACTTCGTTTTTAATAATAACGTCGCTCATTTTATCAACGAGATAAATCATGTTGTTTAATGTAATAACATTATCCTTAATCACAGCATGCTCTTCCGCTGTTTCTATTTCAAAGGAAACTTCCTTCTCTTCTTTCTCTTCAAGTACATTCACGTACTCTACACTTTCAACTGACCCATCTACTTTAAACGCTGGTGTATTACACTCTTTTGATAGTAATGTTTTTAACTCATCATCTAACTTCATCACTGTTAAAGACATGCCAGCCATATCGATACTTGTCATATAGTTACCGACGAATACTCTATTGATTTTAATGTTTCTAGCAGCTAATTCTCTCGTCACTGCGTTGTTAAATAAGTAAAGTTCTTGCAGTGGTGTTCCGCCAAAACCGTTAACTAGAAGTGCGATTTCCTCGCCATCTTTTACTCCTAAATCTTTTACAAGATCATTTGTCATACGGTTAGCTAGTTCATCTGCTGACAGCATTTTTTCACGCTTAATTCCTGGTTCGCCGTGAATACCTACGCCGTATTCCATTTCATCTTCCGCAAGTGTGAAAGTAGGTGATCCGCTCGCTGGAACTGTACAAGAAGTTAACGCTAAACCGATTGTGCGCACGTTAGCCGCTGCTTTTTCCGCTACAGCTTTCACCGCTCCTAAATCCATACCTTCTTCCGCTGCTGCGCCGGCAATTTTATGAACGAGAATAACTCCCGCAACGCCGCGGCGTCCTACTGTATATAGGCTATCTTCTACCGCAATATCATCATCCACTTTTACGTAGTCGACTTCAATTCCATCTTCCGTCGCTAAATGAGCTCCGTTTTTGAAATTCATAATATCGCCGCTGTAATTTTTAATAATTAATAACGTTCCTTTTTTACTAGCTGTCTCTTTAATCGCTTGATACACCTGAATTTGTGAAGGTGACGCAAACACATCTCCGCACACCGCCGCATCTAACATTCCTTTTCCGACTAATCCTGCATGTGCCGGCTCATGGCCACTACCGCCGCCACTAATTAACGTTACTTTGTTTTCGTTCATTTCTTTCTTCTTAATAACTTTATATTTTTTCAAAAGTTCAAGCTCTGGGTGAGCCATAACCATTCCGTTACACATTTCCATTACTAATGTTTCTGGTTTGTTTATAATCTTTTTCATTGTGATTATCCCTCAATTCCTTTAATATATTGTGATATATTTGAAATCTTCTTCTTACTACTCATGTTAAAATGAAAGCGTTTTATAGTAAACGGACAAAATGGACAATCTGTCTAAAGACACCGCTCTCATTTATAGATAGGATTTTTATATTACTAACATTCTAGGGATGATTCAGATGACCTCTTCTATAATTTCTAAAAAAATAATCGCGAACTCATTGAAATATTTAATGGAAACAGAGTCGTTTCATAAAATATCAGTGAGCGATATTATGTTACACTGTCAAATGCGTAGGCAAACTTTTTATTATCATTTTAAAGATAAATTTGAACTATTAAGCTGGATTTATAGAGAAGAAACGAAAGAAAACATTATCGACTTTCTCGATTATGAAACATGGGAAAACATTTTCGATTTATTATTTGATTACTTTTACGAAAATCAAAAATTTTACCGAAATGCTTTTAAAGTCATTGAACAAAACTCGTTTAATCACTATTTATTTGAGCACACGAAAAACTTATATATGAAGATTATTGATGAACTATCCGTGAACTGTGGCTTAACTCTTTCTATTGAAACGAAAAATACGATTGCCTCCTTTTATAGTCACGGCTTCGTTGGAACGATAAAAGATTGGATTGAAAGCAAGTGCGAAGTAAATCCATCCATTATGTCTTCTCTCATGAAAAATATGATAAACAATCAATTACTACTATTACTGGAGCAGTCAGCAAAGTAATTAAAGGGTGGCAAAAGCAATGAAAAAGATTATGAATGATGTACAAAATATTGTTCAAGATATGATGCATGGCTTTTATTTTGAACATAACGACAAAGTAAATTACGACGAAACAAATAACATCATTTATGTAAAAGATATTGAAAAACTGAAGCAAAACGTTGCTATAATAAGCGGCGGTGGTAGCGGACATGAACCCGCTGATATTGGCTATGTAGGAAAAGGAATGCTTACGGCAGCAGTAAACGGAAGCATCTTCACTCCGCCTACAGTGGAACAAATTGTGGCGGCAACTCGCCTCATGCCGAAAGATAAAAATATTTTATTCATCATTAAAAACTTTAAAGATGACGTTGAAAACTTTCTAGCGGCAAAGCAAATTGCCAAAGAAGAAGGAAGAAAAATTGACCACATCATCGTAAATGACGACGTTTCAATTGAAGATGATGCTTCTTTTAATAAAAGAAGACGCGGCGTAGCTGGCACTGTTTTCGTTCAAAAAATACTTGGTGCGGCCGCTCTTGAAGGACATTCTTTAGAAGAACTAACAACACTCGGCCGTTCTATTACTGAAAACTTACACACATTAGGAGTTGCCCTTTCCCCTGCCAACGATCCAGTGAAAGGAAAAGCTTCATTCACATTAAACGATGATGAAGTGTTTTATGGCGTCGGCATTCACGGAGAAAAAGGTTACCGTAAAGAAGCACTATCCTCTTCTGAAATATTAGCGATTGAACTGATGAACAAACTAAAAAGTATTTACCGCTGGAGAAAAGGAGACAACTTCGCTATCCTTATTAATGGACTCGGCGCAACTCCATTAATGGAACAATACATTTTCGCAAATGACATTCGCCGTTTGTGTGAACTGGAAGGATTACATGTGGAGTTCGTAAAGGTTGGTACGCTGTTGACTTCTTTAGATATGAAGGGTGTTTCTCTCAGTTTGCTTAAGGTAGAGGATTTGGATTGGGTGAAGTGGTTGAAGGCGGATGTTAGAGTGGGTAATTGGTAAGTAAAAATTATGATGATAAAAGCCTTTAACTATAACAAGTTAAAGGCTTTTTACAAATTGAAATATCGCTCGAGCGTTCAAAAGAAATTCATACTCACCTCACTGAATGATTACAGGTCTTCCAAATAAAGCTGGATAATAAATGAACATCGCACCTACAAATGAACACACTAAACAAAAAACAGCCTCGTATTTTATGACTAGAGACGAGTTTGTATCAAGCTTTTTTTCCTCTCTTTTCAATATCAATTTAAATAACGCTGTATATAATACTTTATATAAGACATACCCAATAATTGCCCCAAGGGTATTCGTAAATAAATCATCAATATCTGTAATTCTATTATTTAGTAATTGATTTAACTCAATTGCCAATGAAAAAAAGAATCCCGCGCATACGGTGTTTTTTATCTTTCTAAACTGCGGCCAAATAGTCGGTAATAAAAAACCTAACGGCATAAACAGTACAATGTTCAAAAGATACGTAGTACTACCTACCGTATCAAATAGAGTCAAGTTGATTTGACTTACACGAATCCACGTTTCATATCTACTTATATCCCATACAGTCGCGATTTGCGTCACCTTATACACTAGCGAAAGGTAGAATAGAAAAACATACACCCATAAAAAATGCCGAATAGATATATTGTTTTTCGCTTTAAAATAAAATCCAATTTGAAACACAATACAAAAAATTATAGTAAAAAAATACGTATACAAATAACTAATCAAAACTCCTGTATGCATGTAGAATCCCCTAACTTTACATTTTCATCTATGACTTTGTCTTTTTTAGTCTCCTTCATGATGTAAGTCATTTATAGGATAGGAAAAACTTTTAAAATAAAGAGTGGGATAAACATAAAATTTTTCTTAAATCTTCAGTTGGGTTTTATTATTACTCTTCTTAGGAATCCGCCATTGATAGCTAGGCAACAACATGCTTAAACCTAACAATACTATCATTTTTGCCTGTAATACTTTAACCGATGCAGCATATATAAACTCATGTGAATCGTTTGTTCAGTTAACACATGAAATTAAGAAATATATGACGTACTATAATCACTCTTGCTATCAATAGAATTTAAAGAAAATGACTCCTGTTTGCATACAGAAATCATCTTTTTTAGGTTGCCTAACTTTTTTTAGAATGTCCTTTACAAAAGGTACAGATCAAGAGCACCCTGTTCCTATTCGAGGGGATCAACTATACCTTCTTCCCTTAAAATCACACAAACCCATTTACAAATCTATAAAAGTAGATATAATATCCTTATGGAACCTTTATTAATTTATAAAGCATTGTCAAATGAAACAAGATGTCAAATTTTATCATGGTTGAAAAATCCAGAAAACCATTTCGATGAAAAAGCTTATCTAGAGCAAGGCCTTAGTTTTCAAGTTGGAGTGTGCGTAGGAGATATCCAGCTTAAAACTGGCTTAGCCCAATCGGTTATTTCTAGTTATTTATTAACTATGAAAAAAGCAGGTTTACTACAATCTGACCGAATTGGAAAATGGACCTACTATCGCCGAAATGAAAAAACAATACGAGAGTTTTCTGAATACGTTCAAAACGAATTATAAAATGAAAGCAAATAATCAACCTACCAATTGATTATTTGCTTTCCCACATTCTACTTTTATATAGCTGTCCAATACATTCTTTTTAAAACTTCGCTACCTATAAAAGTAAGAAACATAGAAAGGAGCATTTTTTTAACATATCATATCTAGTTATTTAGATATATGTCTTTGTATTTAACATTACATAATTCTAATACTATTGACATCCAATCATGCTCATTTCTTTGTTAATAAATCGATTTTACTTTCAAAATAATAATAAGAATGGAGAGTTTTACAAATGAAAAAAGTAAGTCCTTTACTTATTCTTACACTAGCAATAGGGGTGTTTGGAATTATTACTACCGAGATGGGTATTGTCGGCGTATTACCACAAATCACTCAGAAATTTGGCATTTCAACTGCACAAGCAGGATTTTTAGTAAGTATATTCGCACTAGTCGTTGCTATTTCTGGTCCGTTTTTAATTCTGCTCATTTCTAGTATTAATCGCAAAATAATTTTATTAACAGTCATCTTTGTTTTTGTTATTTCAAATATAATCTACGCTTATACAACACAATTTGAAATCATGCTTGTTTTTCGTATTTTACCAGCAGCACTTCACCCACTCTTCTTTTCAATCGCTCTTGTAACAGCTGCTAAACTTGCCCCTCCTGAAAAGAGTGGTCAAGCGGTTACAAAAGTTTTCATGGGAATTACGGTTGGCTTTGCACTAGGTGTACCATTAACCTCTTACCTTGCAGATCAATTTTCATTAGAAATTGCTTTCTTATTCGGAGCGCTTATTAACGCCCTTGCATTTATTGGAATGCTAATCTCACTTCCTTCTATGCCCGTTAAAGAAAAAATGTCTTTCGGCAAACAAATTCGTATACTCGGCAAACCAGGATTATGGTTAAATATTTTAACCATCACATTCCTTTTTGCAGCTATGTTTTCCGTATACAGCTACTTCGCCGAGTACCTTGCAAAAGTAACTTCCATGAATGGATCTCTCATCAGTATCATGCTATTCATATTTGGTATAGTTATGATTTTAGGCAATCATTTATTTGGTAGTCTCTTGCAAACAAGCATAGTAAATACAGTAATATCGTTCCCTATTTTATATTCTATTGTTTACATATTGGTTTATTATTTAGGTTCTTATCTTGTTCCAATGATTTTTATGGTATTCATTTGGGGAATCGTGCATGCTGGTGGATTAATTGTTGGTCAAACATGGTTAATAAGTGAAGCAAGAGAAGCACCCGAATTTGGTAATAGCCTATTCGTTTCATTCTCAAATCTCGGAATTACTCTAGGAACAACTATTGGAGGCTGGTTCATTTCAAACTTAGGTATTCATCAACTTATTTGGAGTGGATTTATATTTACACTACTTTCATTTCTATTAATTATAATAAAACTAAAATTTTTCACTTCTAATAACCTAGCTTCATTATCAAGCTAGTACATTTTCAATTCCAAATTGGATAAAAAACATTATAAAGTGAAACTTTAATCAGCTCTCACCACTTGGGCGTTTACAGGCAGCCCGGCAAATAGCGGGATAAATTCTATATAAAATACTGGTTATTCTTCTTATAAGATTTTATAAACTATAAAGTATGACACTTAGAGCCTTTAGCTATAATTACAAGTTAAAGGCTTTTTATATAAAAACAGCTCTAAAAGGTGCTAATCTTATGGAACATCATCAAAATAGAATACTAAAAAAAGGCTCCATTGCTGGAGCACTCAAAAAATAATATAACTAAACGAATTAAAACAAGGAACAGACAATTAAAATATACAAATAAAATATAAATAAATCTATATATATGTAATATTACATATAAAAACCCTATTTATCGCTGCTATAATAAACTTACTCGATGATTGTTATATTATTCATAGGTTATACCTTCTTAACACCAATTTTACAAAGAAAAAAGGACATCTTAATTGATGTCTTTTTTCTTATATGATAACGACGCAATACAATTAAGATGATTCCAATCGAAAGAAGGCACCTTAAAGTGTTTTTTCTTCATTACACAATACGAAAGCATACTCTCTTTCGCCTTCAACTTTATGTAATTATACATATTAACAAAAAATACACTTAATGAATATTAAATATAGTAAAATATAAACTGTGGACACGTTCTATAAAGCAGATTCTTTTGATAGGCGTAACATATCAATCATTTTAGGGGATGTGGCGTTACTCCGATACTAATCTCAAATTTCTTGTATTTTATGAACTAACAATCTGGTGTATATAGATGATTCTGTTTTATAGGGTGTGTTTACATTTATAACAAAGGGGTAATACGGATAGATTCGTATTAAATGAAAATGGTTCAAGTCGAAGGAAGGCACCTTAGGGTGTCTTTTCTTTATTCCTCCGCATCCCTCATACTGTAATACCCTAAATTAATAATAACCAAGAAATATCCCCCCATAATTCCAGCAGCGAATGTCCACATGAATTCATGGTGTTCTATTTCATACATAATAATCGCACCGAGTATTGCGGCTGCGAACCGATTCATCATTCCGAGCATCGGTGCTTTTTCTTTTTTTACAATGCTATCTCCGAACTTTTCAATACGCCTTCCTAAAATCCAGGCGCAGTACATACTCACCAAAAGGCCAATACTTATCCCTACAAACTGGGCTGAAAAAGGTGTCAGCAACCATCCCAATAACATTACGCCTAGCAAACAATACATTTGTATGTTGAACGTTCTTAGTGCCATACGAATCATGTTATTCTCCTTTATCTTTCTCATTGTAGTTCCGTATCATCAATCCAAGCTTTCAGGCTTCAAGCTTTCAGCTATATCTTTTTTAAAATGAGGAAATTTGATTTTGCTCACCATTAAATAAGCGAGTACGCATGTACCAAATGCCACGGAAACTGGATTATTTAGGCGGCATAAAATGAGGATACACATCGCCGCAAATGGAATGGGCATTCCGATGAATGTTGGGAGTTTGCTTTGCCGTGTGTTAAACCTCGCAAGCCGAAGCATTCCACAAATACTATACGCGAGGGCACATATCATCCCGATAGACTGTAAATCTTTTAACGAAGCACTATATGCAAGAATAGACGGTGCCACACCAAAAGTAACTAAATCCGCAAATGAGTCTAGCTCTCCGCCTATTTCCGAAACAGAATCAAGTTTCCGAGCGACCATGCCATCAAAAAGGGCAAACAACATACCCGTAATAATAAAAACTGCTCCCAAATAAATATCGTGAACGAAAACAGCGTGAATAGCCAAAAGCCCACACACAAAATTTGCTATCGTAATCATATTCGGTATGTAACTCATCACATGCTTCCCCTCCTTTCTACTAATTGTTTCATCTTGCTTCTTACTCATTACAATCAATATCCTTCTGCTTTTCTTCCAATATCACTTTATTTATTTTCGTTAACGTATCGGTCATTTGCTCTAGGGCATTTATATCGATTTTGGAAAAGTATTTCTCAATTAATACATCATCTAACTCAGACAACCGCTCTATATACTTACTACCTTTTGGACCAAGTGTAAGAAAATACTCCCTTTTATTATTAGGGTTTACTTGTTTTGAAATCATCTGTTGTTTTTCCAATTTCGATAAAACTTGGCTCACAGCACTTTTCGTTATATTAAACGTACTCGCAATGTTATTTGCTGTCGTGTTTTCATTTAAATGAATATGAAATAACATGCTCTCTTGCTGCCCAGTAAGACCGAACTCATCCTTTAAATCTTGAAATAGTAAAATATAGAGTTCCGTATAGGCTCGATTCATTTCATTAATTACTTCTTTATACGTTCTAGTCATAGCATCCTCCATGCTTTTATTTCGTTTCACTTAATAGTTAAGTTTACTTAACTTAACTATATTATACCGTTATGTTCGTGTAAAGGGAAATATAACTCTACACTTTATCAGCTGTGCTTTTAATGTATGTAAAACTTTCTCTCTTCATAATCTTCTACATCAGCTTCTTCCCAAAGCTCACGATTTTCCCCTCGCTCGATTAATGCAAACCTCCCCTTTCTCCAGTTGTATTGCCGCAAGACCAATGTATAAGACATAGCACCTATATCAAGTTCATCTAAATACTCTTCTAAAACAAGCTTAGTTCCTTCATCTAAACACTTAACAAATAGTTATGAATAATCAAAATTAAAATCAACTAAATTCCATATAGACCCATTACTGGTTAAAATGTTATAATGAAATCACCCTACATAGTTACTCATAGCCAGACTGAGGAACTAGCGTCTTATTAAGTAATGCGCATAACTAAAATAAAAAAGACACTTTTTAAAGTGTCTTTTTTATTTATATTCTATTCCTAGGAATTATCTCTTTTATAAACAGAATCTATCAAACAGTAAAGGAGACTAACAGATGGAACATCCTGTTGCAAGAGAATTACGTTTTATACGTGTATGTCTTATCGTTTTGATTATTGTCATTGCATTCTGGGATCGTGAGAAAACTGTGGAAATCACTGATCACGGTAGTGAACCTATCGTAAACACGAGCAATATGACCCAAGTTGGTGAGAATACATTTGCATACAAAGACGAATCTAATCAAATTAAAATATTTAAGTTTAATCCAGATACAAATGAAATAAAATTAATAAAAGAGTTTTATGCTAACGAATATTAATGAAATTACATTGGACAAAAGGCACCTCAAGGTGTCTTTTTTATTTTCAAAAGGACCCGCTCATGTTTATACTTCAAAACATAAAGTAAATGGAATCCGTTAAAAAACACGAGTGACCCTTTGTTTTCCCCTCTTATTAAAGGAGGAACTATTATGGGATTTGGCGGTAGTTGCGGTGGAAGCTGCGGTTTTTCTGGAGGATTTGCACTATTAGTTGTATTGTTTATTTTATTAATCATCGTTGGAGCTTCTTGCTTCTGCTAAAAAACTATTGGAAAAGACACTCTTATATGGGTGTCTTTTCTTTGTAAACTAAAATGTATGTGAAATGAAAACATAGTAAGAATAGAATACTCACTTAAATTATTTTTCACTTCACAAACTACATCCAAAAAGTTGGATAATTTCTTTTACTACTCATATTATTAATGAATAAAGCAATAACTACAATAACAACGGAGCCAATTAAAACTGGTGTTACTAAATAACTCCAACTATTTGCCCCTAAAATAACGATAATCGGATCGGCGCCTGCTGGAGGGTGCGTCGTTCTCGTTAACATCATAACGGCTATTGCCATCCCCACCGCTAAAGCAATTGTCCAATATTCATTCCCAAACAAATGATATATTGATAGACCGATGAAAGTTGAAATCAAATGTCCTCCAATAATATTACGCGGCTGAGATAATGGCGCATTCCAAACTCCAAACGCTAATACACAACTCGCCCCAAATGGAGCCATTAATAATTCTGTAGAGGTTATGCTCGTTAAATATGTTAAGGTAAGAATTGTTAAAAATCCCCCTAGTAGTCCCGTTAAAGAGTCCTTTACATTTACTTGTAATGGGCTTCTTCCTTTCCCTTTCATTTTTGTAAAATATCGTACACTTATTGGTTGAGGATCTTTCTGCTTAGTTGCTGTTATATTATCCATCGTTCTCCTCCTTTATTTACCAAGAATTATAACCTGACATAACTAACCTGTAAACGTTAATTTTAAGAGTTAGTTCAAGAATACAAAAAAAGAATCAACTGTTATAAGTTGATTCCCTAAACTTCTTCACATTTTCGATTCTGGAATTTTGCTACCTTTTTCCGGTTCCCACATATTTTCATAGAACACCATTTTCGTTTTCCACTCTTATCTATAAATAATAAAACACAGTCAGGGTTTGAACACCTTTTAAGGGAAATAAGCTTATTTTCTACTATTAAAGTTAAAGCATCAAATGCAATTAACGATGTGAGTACATCCTCGATTTCTCCAACCGGGATAGGTACTAGCTGCTGTTCAATGATTTTATATGTAAACGGTGCTTTCTCAATTTGTTTTTCTAAATACGTAATAAAATCATTGGAAATTTCGTGCTGATCAGCAATTGCCTCAAACTGCTTTCTCATTATATTTCTTATTTCTAATATACTAGATGTAACCAGCTTCATTCGCTCTTGAATCCCTATAAATGTTTTTCCATTCAAAAAAGGAAGATTAACCTTTATTACATATAGCCATTCTAATACATCTTCATCTGTTATTAATAAATCATAATATTGTCCACGCTTAACTAACTCTGTATTTACTAAATCTAATGAGAGATTTCCCGATATAAGTGGGAATTGTTTTGTTTCCTGCATGTACTCATCACCTTCTCTTTAAATAATCATATTCCAAATTAATACAGAAGTACAACTTTTTTATAAACTACAAAGTATGAAGATTAAAGTCTTTAGCTATAATTACGACTAGAGGCTTTTGCATGTAAGTAAATGAAAAAGGAGCTAATTTTATGGAACATAATAAAAATGGAGTGCTTGCTTTAATTGTTTTATTTTTAGGATTAGTGTTTTTTGTTAGTGGAATGGTTTATCATTTATGGGGCTCATTTTAATTTCAACTTTTAGACAGATAAATAATTCGAATCAGAGAAATGCACAATATTTTCCCTTTTCCTTCCAAAATCAATATAATAAGATATAAAATGTAATACATATAAAGATAAATATATATAGCACTCATTAAAAGTGCTTCTATTTTGGAAGGAAGAAACAAACGATGAACAAAAAGTTATTAACATCATTATTATGTAGCACATTCTTGTTTGGAGTATCAGCTTGCAGTTCACATGATACATCTGCGAAAAACGAGCAAAAGACTTCAAAAAAAACAGAGAATAACGAACTTAATCGTAAGGTTCCGCAAAAAGAACTTCCTACCAATGTAGATTCCTCTGATGTATACATGTCAATGGGATCTGCCGAGTCATTAGATGTTCTAGGGACTGGAGAAGTTAAAGCACAAGGTGTCTTTAAAGTATTAGATATCGCAGTTTATAATCACAAAGAAGAACCCATTACACTAGATATCAACAACTTTAAATTAATTGATGGATTTGGAAGAGAATATCACATTTCCAATGAATATCAGTCAGTACTTAAAGCTGCAAATATCTCCACATTCAAATTTAATATTGTTAATCCTAATGAAAGTTCGGAAGGAAACATTGTATTTGATGTACCGAAAAACACGCAAGGATTAACTTTAAAAATTAATAATGATAAGTTAGATAAAGAACTCCAATTAAAAGTGGAATAGGCCAAATAAATACGTCTACCTTAACATTCTCTACTGACATAAAAAAGTACAGTCTTTTCTACAGCAGACTGTACTTTTTTACTTATCATTTCACATAACATTCCCTAATTTTTTTGACTAGATGCTCTCCAATCACGAAAAGATGTTGGGCGTCCAGAAAAAGCTCTTTGCTTTGTAACAGATGATTTTTCTTCAGGAGTCATTGTTTTTTCTTTAAGAGTCGCTGGTTTTTCTTTAAGCGTCACTGATTTTTCTTCAAGAATAGTCACAGCTGTTTGCATTTTTTCTAACTGTTCTTTCAACAATTGTTGTTCAATCTTTAAATCCGTAAGTAAACGTAAAATCATCTCAGAATTAGCCATAAGATCCTCCTTCCCCCAATACACAGAATAAAATACAATATGTAGAAGACAAAATACCGGTGACAAAAATAAGGTCGTCAACTCTTTTTAACTTCCAAAATCCTTTTATTTTTTTAAGGACCTGCTCCATTCATCCTTAAAAACATAAATTAAATTAAATCCATTAATAAATGGTCTTTATGGAAGGAGGAGTTAATATGGGCTATGGCGGTAGTTGTGGTGGAGGCTGTGGTTTCGGCGGCGGATTTGCCTTACTTGTTGTGCTCTTCATCTTATTAATCATCGTTGGCGCTAGCTGTTGGGGCGGCGGATTCGGCTGCTAAGGAGAGGCACTCTTGAGAGTGTCTTTTTTTTGATATGCGGCTCGTATACATATTGTTCAAATCTATATATTTTTTAAAAATATAGATTTAAAACATATTTCTCAATGAATAAAATAACTTAACATGGTAAAATAATATTTGGATGGGAGTCCAATATATTATTAAAATTAAGATGGTTCAAGTCGAAGGAAGGCACCTTAGGGTGTCTTTTCTTTTTTATAAATAATTATAAATTAAAATCGCAAAAGATACTTACTACTTATAAGGAACATTTTGTTTAGTCCAACTATCCCCATATTTATTTGAAACTAATTACTATCATAAATATAAAGAAGTTATGGATAAAATAGTGAGGTAAATAAAACAAAATATAGATTTGATTCATATTTCTCAACGAGGTACCACCAGCGTTTTTTTTAAAATAAGCTAAGCAAAAAAATAATCAGCTGCCCATATGGACAGCTGATTTACATCATTACATTTCTATTATTTATCTTACCACCTGAACAGATGCTGGTTTCCACCCCTGATTTTCTACCCAATCAATATTAACCTTATATTTTTTATTATTTTGCTTATCTCGTACATTACCGTAGGCTTTATTATTACCATTATTCCCAATAAAATCGAAAATCAATTGGCTCTCTGGAACATCAACAGCATAAGAAATTGCTTTTTTCATCTCACTCCAATCTACTGTTCCTTCTTTAAATTTCATTTCAGGTTTTGCTCCTTGCTCGGTACCAATTGGCTTCCAAGAAGGATTAGTTTGAGAACCCTTTTCTTGAGATGCCGCTTTTTCTTCCTCATTATTTTCATTTCCGTTTGTTTTTACCGATTTTTCTGCTTTTGA
>NZ_JAKUFQ010000048.1:0-40717 GCF_022663475.1 Bacillus cereus group sp. BfR-BA-01382 | reverse complement strand
ACGACTGTCACATGGATTGGGCATTCTACTTTTCTTATCCAAACGAATGGACTTAATATATTAACAGATCCAGTATGGGCCAATAAATTAAAGCTAGTTCCAAGACTTACAGAACCTGGACTCTCTATAGAAGCACTACCTAAAATTGATATTGTCCTTATTTCACATGGTCATTATGATCATTTAGATTTTTCAACTCTTCGTCAGTTGAATGATGATGTTCTATACCTTGTACCTATCGGATTAAAAAAATTATTTACTCGTAAGAAATTTAAACATGTAGAAGAGTATAAATGGTGGGAAAGTACGATAATTAACGAAGTTTCTTTTCACTTCGTACCTGCTCAGCACTGGACGAGAAGATTCTTATTTGATATGAATACGTCTCACTGGGGGGGATGGATTATTGATAATGAAACGACTATGGAAACCATATATTTTTGTGGCGACAGTGGCTATTTCCAAGGTTTCAAAGAAATTGGTGAACGCTTTTTAATTGATATTGCTCTTATGCCCATTGGCGCTTATGAACCAGAATGGTTTATGAAAGTATCTCATGTTTCACCTGAAGAGGCTGTGCAAGCTTATTTAGATTTAAACGCTACTCATTTTATACCGATGCATTACGGAGCATTTGCACTCGCCGATGAAACACCTCGTGAAGCAATAACTAGACTTCGAAATAATTGGAATTTGCGCATGTTACCATGGGAACAACTGCATGTACTCTTTTTAGGCCAAACTTTTATTTATAGTAACGCAACAAATGATAAGCAAATAAATGAAAAAATTGAAACTTTACATGTGTAACGTAGCGACTGATTTTCTACATCTAACATATAATATAGAAAATCCTATAGTGAAGGCTTTTACGGACAGCCCGTTACCTAACCTCTTTGCTCCAGCTAAATTTTGAGGTGGGAGTTTTACTGTCCGCAAATTGCGGGATAAAGGGTGTTTTCTATGAATAGATATTTACAGACTCGCTATATCATTAGCGGTAGTGCCTGTATAGCTCTTCTTATTTCTTACTTTCTATTTACATAAAAAAGCTACTTGAAATATATTTTCAAGTAGCTTTTTTATTACTCTGCTAAATACATAAATCCGATTGCACCCGGACCTGTATGAGTACTAATTATAGGCGTTGTATAGAAAATTTCTGATTGAGCAAACCCACTCACTTTTTCAACCGCCGCTTTCATACTTTCAGCTAAAGGAATTGCTTTCGCATGTGGAATTGCAACAGCCTTTACAACTTTTCCAGCTGTATCTTGCTCAAATAACTTAGCTAATGTTTTTACAATTTGGCCTTGGCTACGAACTTTCGTTACAGGATTATAAACACCGTCTTCAAGACTAGCAATTGGCTTTATATTAAGCAGCG
Organism: Bacillus cereus group sp. BfR-BA-01382; assembly: GCF_022663475.1. Taxonomy (NCBI): domain Bacteria; kingdom Bacillati; phylum Bacillota; class Bacilli; order Caryophanales; family Bacillaceae; genus Bacillus; species Bacillus cereus group sp. BfR-BA-01382. The sequence goes on along the minus strand of NZ_JAKUFQ010000048.1, from coordinate 39,330 downwards.
AACCGATAAACGCTTTTCCTTTACCGATACGTCCACCCTTCACTAAGTTTTCTAATGTATCTACTACTACATATAAACGAGTATTCTTTCTTACTTCATCTACACGTTTTAAAATTTCTTCTAGTGAGCGCCCTTCATTTGCCATTTTTGCAGCTTCAATTACTTGATATGCTAAAGCATGTGTAATAAATTGAGAATCAACAACTGTTACTTTTGTATCGGTCATTGATGCAGCACTATTTGCAGTTGCTACAGTACCACTCATTCCACTTGTCATATGAATGGAAAGTACTTCACTTCCATCTTCACCTAACTTGTTATACATTTCTACAAATGTACCCATTGCTGGTTGCGATGTTTTTGGTAATTCCTCTGATTTAAGCATTTCTTCAATAAATTCATCTGGTTGTAGATCAACACGATCTAAATATGTTTGTCCATTTACAGAGATTGATAATGGTAGAACATGAATGTCATACTTCTCGATTACTTCTTGTGATAAATCTGCCGTTGAATCTGTTACAATTTTAATTTTTTGCATATTATATTCTTCCCTTTCCAATACGCTCTCCTTGTTATTATACTAGTATTCCCATTGCTTTCAACAATTTGGAACGAAATTTCATCAAATTAATTATATTTTTATATCTAAAATGAAAAAGACAGAGCTCCTAACCCTGTCTCTACTCTATATCATGCATTTTTTTCAAGAGTATTTGTTTTATATACATTTAAATAATCATTCCACTTCAAACAATTTTGTAAATATTCACGGAAAGAATATGCAAATCTTGGATGTTTTTGTTTTTGAATTTTTGCAATAAATAATTGAAGACGAGACTGAATTAGAAACGATAATGGATGCTGCGCCTGTAGGACAGGGATTTCGAATATTTTAATACAATCCCCTGTTGAATGAGTGAAATAAAAACTTTTCGTAATCACAATATCAATCCTCTTTTTCATTGGATTTTTGAACTTCCTCTACTTTGCGTTGTAACACGTTGTTTAAAGTGGAGTAAAATCAGACTTATATGATTTCTGTAGTCCTTATGGCTAGAAGATTTATACTCTATTCATCTCCACCTAATCCATCTTCCCATCCTAAATATCTCCGAGACGGGAATCTCATTATCCATCAATTGTTTAATACATTTAGTATAAGCTTATAAAAGCGCAAAGTTTGTCTAAATTTTGGAGATTCTATAATTTTTTTCTTCTATATATTGTATACGTTTATAGCTATAGTATAACCAATAAATAAAAAAGTGCCTTTATAACGAGGCACTTTTCGACTGCATTTCTTCTCTTTTCTTTTTCCTCTTACTAACAACCTTTGATAAAGCAATACTTACTTCATAAATACAAATAAGCGGCACCGCAACTAAACTATGAGATAAAAAGTCAGGCGGTGATATACAAGATGCAATGATAATCAGTGCTACGTAAGCATATCTTCTTATTTTTATTAAAAATTCCGCCGTAAGTATTCCAATACTAGTTAAAAACATTACAACGACTGGTAATTCAAAAATCACAGCAAATGGGACTGTTAAATTAAGTACAAAATGAAAATACTTTTCTGTCGTAAACATCGTATTAAACATTTCATTACCTATCGTAGTTAAAAAGTGAAATAGAAATGGCATTACAATAAAGTATCCAAAACATAAACCTGCAATAAATAATATAGACAATACCGGTATATACATTATTGTCATCTTTTGTTCATTTGGATGTAAACCCGGTTTTACAAATAACCAAATTTGTATAGCAGCAAAAGGAATTGTACAAACGATAGCAAATACTGTAGCAATCGAGAAAAAAATCCACAATACATCACTTGGACCGAGAACAGTTAATTTCATTGGTAAATCTTTTACAAGCCAAAAATAAATATCCTTTGTAAAAGTAAATCCGATAATTAAAAATAGTACAAAGGATAACACCGTATATATTACTCTTTTTCGAAGCTCAACAATATGTTCTACTACGCTCATTTCCCGATCTTCCAACTCGTTCACCACACTTTATTTATCCATTACAAGGAAAATACATTACATTTTTTCTTTCTTTTCCTTTTCTTGAAATGCGTCATCTGTCAATTCTTTCGTTGATTTTTTAAACTCTTTTAACGTTTCCCCTAAAGCCTTCCCGATTTCCGGCAATTTTTTAGGCCCAAATAAAATGAGTACTGCTACTAAAATTAAAATTAACCCTGGAAAGCCAATATTTGAAAACATTTCCCCATCCCCTTTATTAGTAGTTTCCTTGTCCTACTATTACATAATTTTATTTTGTCAAAAAAGTTTGAAAACGTCAACAAATCCATTGCCTTTTGTCAAAAAAATTCAAAAATATAATCAATTATACAAATTTCATTTTCTATTGCCCTTGTGTATGATATGGTAAGGGAAATGACATATTATTTCATGATAGTAGAAAGGATTTGCATTATGACTGAAAAAATGACACGAATGACCCAATTTGTAAAAGAAGAAATTGCAAATGCAATTACACATGGTATCGGTGCCATTTTAAGCATCCCTGCCTTAATCATATTGATTATTCATGCTTCTAAGCACGGTACCGCATCAGCTGTAGTTGCATTTACTGTTTATGGTGTAAGCATGTTCTTACTGTACTTGTTTTCAACATTGCTACACAGCATCCATCATCCTAAAGTTGAAAAAATATTTACTATTTTAGATCATTCAGCCATTTACTTATTGATTGCTGGCACGTATACTCCTTTTCTACTTATTACACTTCGTGGCCCATTAGGATGGACGTTACTTGCTATTATATGGACACTTGCAATCGGAGGTATCGTCTTCAAAATTTTCTTTGTACGTCGCTTTATAAAGGCATCAACTTTATGTTACATCATTATGGGCTGGCTCATAATCGTTGCCATTAAACCACTTTATGAAAATCTAACTGGACATGGTTTTTCACTACTTTTAGCAGGTGGAATTTTATATTCTGTCGGAGCTATATTCTTCCTTTGGGAAAAGCTACCTTTCAACCATGCCATATGGCACCTGTTCGTTTTAGGTGGTAGTGCGATGATGTTCTTTTGTGTACTCTTTTATGTCTTACCTACAGCATAATAAAAAAGGTTTCAGCTTACTATAAGCTGAAACCTTTTTTACTACTTATGTAATTGTGATGCGATAACTTCCTGTGTATGCTTCGTTAATTCTTTAATATCCATATTCGCATAATCTTCAGGTGTAATCGGCTTAGAAATTGTTACTGTTGCATGAGCTGGCTTCATACGATTTCCATTCGCTTCAAACATCTTATATGTACCATCTAACGTTACAGGTAAAATTGCTACACCTGACTTTACTGCAAGATGAAAACTACCAGCCTTAAACTCTCCAACTTCGCCACCCTTACTTCTTGTCCCTTCTGGGAAAATTACGATAGAATGTCCATTCTTTAATAGCTCGATTCCATCTTTAATTGCTTTAAGAGATTGACGACGATCGCTACGATCCATAAATACACAATTCATAAGTTCCATCCAAGTTGGCACAACTGGGAACTTTTTAATTTCTGCTTTTGACACGAATCCAATTGGTTTATTTAAGTAACCTAGTAAAACAGGGATATCCATATTACTTTGGTGATTACTTACAACTAGTACCGGCTTGTCTTTCGGAACATTTTCAAGCCCTTTCACTTCTACTGTCCCTCCAGCTACACGTACCATTTTCTTACCAAACCAATTTGTCGTTTTGTACACAGCATTATCTTTTTCTTTTGGCGCCATCGTATTTACTTGTCTTTTAAGACGCCACATTCTCGGTGTAATCGCAATTACGATTAAAATTAAATAAAAGATTTTAAAAAACGTTTGAATCATACAGAACCCCCACCTATTATCATTCCGACCTTCATTATACTAGACAAACGAAGGAAAAAGAAGAAAAAAAGTCCAAACATCAAGTGTTTGGACTTTTTAAGGCATTCTATATTAGAAACGTTTTGCTAATTCACGAGCATTAGCAATTGCTGCTTCTTTAATTTCTTGTGCTTTTTCAGGGTTTGCATTCATACCTTCAACTGCAATATATTCAGTTTCATTTACTCCGACAAATCCTAATACAGTTTTTAAGTGATTACGACCGAAGTCTACAGCTGCGTATGCTCCTTCAGAATATACGCCACCTGTTGCTTGAATGTGAAGTGCTTTTTTACCTTCTAATAAGCCAACTGGACCATTTTCAGTATATTTGAATGTTTTACCTGCGATTGCTACGTTATCTAAGTATGCTTTTACTACTGGTGGATAGCTAAAGTTCCACATTGGAGTTACGAATACATAACGATCTGCATGCATAAATGTTTCTAAGTTTGTGTTCATTGCTGCTACTTTTTGTTGTTGAACTTCAGTTAAAGTTTCAAAGCCTTCACCTGCTGCAAATTTACCCCAAGCACCAAATACATCTGCATCGATTGCTGGTACAGTAGTATTGAATAGATCAATTGTTACAACTTCGTCTTGTGGATGCTCGTTTTTATAAGCCTCGATGAAAGCTTCCCCTACTGCCATTCCGAAAGAACCTTCTGCTGAATTTGGATTTGCTGTGATAAATAGTACTTTTGTCATTGTATTCTCTCCCTTTTTTCTCTTTATCTTTAATTCAAGATTTATTTTTCGAAAGTTAATAACTTACCTTATGTAAGTATAATACAAAAAGTTTTAATTAATGTCAATAAAAAATAGCTACTTTTTTTTCGTAAGTTAATGATTTATTTTGTTTCTTTAAAATTTAGTATACAGATATTAAGACTCCTCATACAAAAAGGCTATCTCTATAATTTATAGAGATAGCCTTTTATTACATATTATTTTTGAAAAACATGTTTTACTTTTTCAGCTGGAATGTTACTTCCACCTCTACCTTTTACATCTTCAATCATCATTGTAATGACCATATCTGGTGAATTCAAATCAAATGCAGCGAACCAGCCTAGTTCTTTTCCTTCGGCCTCTTTGGATACTTTTAATTCCGCTGTACCTGTTTTTCCAGCAAGAGTCATTCCATCAATTTTAGCAATTTTCCCTGTACCATCCGGATCATTAATTACTTTCGTCATAGCAGTTTTTAATATATCCTGATTTCCTTTAGAAATTACATTTTCTTTCCAAGCTTTTGGTTGTTTATCTGTTTTAATAATATACGGTGATGGAATCGTTCCATCATTTACAATTGGCGCATACGTTAAAGCTAAATGAAGAGGAGTCATTAATACTTGCCCTTGTCCATATCCTGTATCTGCCATTTGAATATCATTTTTAATACCGTCATTTGCAATTTTAGAAGCAGGGAATCCATATTCAATTGGTAATTTTTCATCGAATCCGAATTTTTTCGCTTCACTCATAAACTTGTCTTTTCCGATTTTCAATGCTTCTTGTGCGAAGTAAATATTATCCGAGTATTTCATCGCCTTATCAAAATCAATCGGATTTGCATCTTTCACACGCGTTACATAATAATTACCCCAAGAAGCATCTTTTGTCCATTTTAATCCTTCAATTTTTAACTCTTCTTTTGGATCAATCGTTTTCGTTTCAAGACCAATTGCAGCTGTAATTGGTTTAAATACAGAACCTGGTACCGATAATTGTGTAAAGCGATTCGTCATCGGTTTTTTCGGATCATTATTCCAAGCTTCGCGTTGTGCTTTCGATGTTCCTCGTGCAATTAAATTCGGATCATATGCTGGACTACTTACTAGTGCAATTGTTTCTCCACTTTTCGGATTAATTGCTGCACTTGAACCAGCTTCGCCCTTCATTTCATTGTACGTTTTTTCTTGAACAGCACTATCAATAGTTAAAGTTACGTTTTCTCCATCAACAGCATCTGTTTTTGCCAAGTTTTTAATTTCTTTTCCTTGTGCATCTTCTACAAAGACACGGCCACCTTTTTTACCGCGTAGCTTTTCCTCTAATACTTGCTCTAAACCAGCTTTACCAACTGGATCATCAGCTTGATAGCCTTTCTTTTGAAGCGTTTTTAAATCTTCAGCATTTACCTTTCCGATATAACCAGTTAGATGAGCTGCCGCTTCCCCTAATGGATATGTACGAACATTTACAGGTTTTGTTGAAACACCTGCTAAATCAATGTACGTATTTTGCGTTGCCCCTTCAGGCAAAATTCCAATTGGTACGAGATACCCTGGTTTTACCCATTTAGCAGCTAATTTTTGATCAATTTCTTCTACAGTCATATTTAACAACTTCGCTACTGTCTCTTTCGTTTGCGGAGCAGTATCGTCTAATTTTTCTGGAACTATTCCAATTTCAGAAGCTTTCCCATTCGTTGCAAGACCTTTTCCATTACGATCGTATATTTCACCACGTTTTGGCTGTGTTGTCTGCATACGCACTTTACTATCTTTCGTCATACCAGGGAAAATAAAATCAGGAGTCCAATCTATTTTCCAAGATTCTTTATCTCCATCTTTTTCTTTCACCATTTTTGCTTCATGGCCAAAAGTAATTTTACCACCAACTGTATCCATGCTTACTTTAAAAGGAACAGGGCCTTCATCTTTTTTATCTTCTTTTACTTCCCCTGTTTCTACCTTTAAGTCTTTTACTTCGATACCAGAATAAATTTTTTCATATTTCTCAGTAAACTCTTTCTTTGAAATATCTTTTTTTGCATTTTTTGATAGTTGATCATACATATCTGCAAATTTTTGTTTATTCCATGCTTTTACATATGTATCAAACGCTTCTTGTGGTTTTTCTTCTTTACCGCATCCAACTAACATGAATGTTAAGCAAAGAAAAAGAATCCCCCATATCTTTCTCAATCCATTCTCCTCCTCTTTCTATATTAGTAATTTTGAAAATTTTAGCATTTTTTACATGCTACCTATCATTATAGCACTATCGAATCTCATCTATAAACTTATATTGGTGAATATAAATAAAAAGATTGATGCGAATTCTCACATCAACCTTTTTTATTATTGTTGTTTCTCATATACATGGTAATAATACGTATACGGGTTTTGTTCATCCGTTAAACCTTTTTCCACAAAAATCTCTTTCCAATTTGTCATATCCATTTCTGGGAAGAATGTATCTCCTTCAAATGCATAATGGATTTTTGTTATATACAATTTGTCTACATAAGGTAAAAAGAGATCATAAATTTGCGCCCCGCCAAAAATAAAAATCTCTTCTTCATTTTTACATAGTTCAAATACTTCTTCTACAGAATGAACAACTTCACATCCTTCAACGTGATATCCTTCATTACGAGTTACAATAATATTACGTCTTCCAGGCAGCGGTCTACCAATCGCTTCATAGTTCTTTCTTCCCATAATAAGCGGGTGACCCATCGTTGTTTTCTTCACGTATTGTAATTCACTCGGTAAACGCCAAGGTAAATTATTATCTTTACCAATTACTCTATTTTCGTCCATTGCGACCATAAATGAAACAATCATTTTTTCATCTCCTCTACAATTATACTGCAACCGGTGCTTTAATTGCTGGATGCGGATCGTATCCTTCAATCGTTAAATCTTCCATTTCAAAATCGAAAACAGATTTCACATCTGAATTTAATGTAAGTTTCGGGAACGGACGTGGTTCACGTGCCAATTGCTTTTCTACTTGTTCAAAATGATTTGTATAAATGTGTGCATCTCCAATTGTATGAACAAATTCTCCTACTTCAAGACCACATTCATGTGCAATTAAATGTGTTAGTAGTGAATAACTTGCGATGTTAAATGGAATTCCAAGGAATATGTCACCACTTCTTTGATATAACTGACAAGAAAGTTTTCCGTCCGCTACATAAAACTGGAATAATGTATGACAAGGCGGTAATGCCATACTCGGTACGTCTTCAGGATTCCAAGCAGAAACGATTAAACGACGTGAGTCTGGTGTTTTTTTAATCATTTCAATTACATCTTTTAATTGATCAAGTGTCTCACCGGCTGTCGTTTTCCAAGCACGCCACTGTTTACCGTATACGTCTCCTAAATAACCATATTTATTTGAGAAATCATCATCTTCTAAAACGTTCTTTTTAAACAATTCCATTTGCTCATCGTACTGTACTTTAAATTCTTCATCTTGTTGTGAGCGAAGACCAAAATCAGTCATGTCAGGACCAGTATACTCGTCACTTTCCACCCAGCTCTTAAATGCCCATTCATTCCAAATATTATTATTATGCTGCAATAAATAGCGAATATTTGTATCACCTTTCATAAACCAAAGTAGTTCACTTGCTACAAGGCGAAATGGTACTCTTTTTGTCGTTAATAAAGGAAATCCTTTACTCAAATCAAAACGCATTTGATATCCAAATACAGATACAGTTCCTGTCCCTGTACGATCTTCTTTCTTCGTACCATGTTCCATTACATGGCGGCATAAATTTAAGTATTCATTTTCAGCATGTTTCATATGTAGGAAAACCTTCTTTCAATCGTATATGCAATTTATCATAACATGAAAAATGGTAAAGTTAATAATCCTAATTAATAAAATTTCTCCCACTAATTCTTACAAAATTATTAACTTTCCAAATTTAAAAAGGTTTTCATTTTCTATTACCGAAAGTATAGTGCGGTAGAACAAAATTTATATTTGGAGGTTAGAAGTATGTCTAAATTTGGAACGCCTGTTATGACTTCTTTACAAACAACGGTTGAAAAAATGATGAAGGATTTAAATGTTCCTGGTGCTGCTGTCGCTGTAATAAAAGACGGTGAAGTTATTATTTCAGAAGGTTTCGGCTATCGTAATATAGAAACAAAAGAGGCTGTTACACCGCATACTCGATTCGCAATCGGTTCCTCAACGAAAGCTTTTGGCACACTTTCATTAAGTTTGTTAACACAACAACAAAAATTTAATTGGGATAGTCCTGTCCAGTCTTTTATACCTAACTTCTCTTTATCTGAAGTACTTGCTAGCTCACAAGTTACCGGACGAGATTTAGCTTCTCATCGAACCGGTGTAAGCCGTCATGAGGCTCTTTGGTATAGCTCTTCCTTATCTCGAAAAAATCTCGTTGAAAAAATAAAACATTTACCACTTGATGCGCCGTTCCGAACAGCGTTTCTATATAACAACTTAATGTATACAACAATCAGCTACATTGTGGAAAATATTACAAATCAAACGTGGGAACAATACGTTACAGAACATATTTTAGAGCCTTTAAATATGAATCAAACAAACTTCTCTGTTACAGATTCACAAACTACAGATGATTATGCTTTACCTTACGTTGAAAATGAAGGTAAAATAAAAGAAGTTCCATTCCATAACATCGATACAGTTGGAGCTGCTGGGTGTATTAATTCTACAATTGAAGATATGGCAAATTGGGTCCTTCTTCACTTAAACAAAGGTAAATTTGGAAATCATGAATTAATCTCCTCTGAATTATTACAACAAATGTATACACCACATAATTCCATTCCAGATCAACCAGTTTTATCACTTCCTGAATCTCCATTAAATAGTTACGGTCTTGGTTGGTTTATTAGCGCTTACCGTGGTAATAAGGTAATTCATCATGGCGGTAATATTGATGGGTTTTCAGCACTTGTTTCATTCATACCAACAGAAAACATAGGCCTTGTCATTTTAACGAATGCTGGAGGAACATTACTTCCTACTTATCTCGCTAATCAAATTTATGACGAACTACTTGAATTAGAATCCATTGATTGGCATAAACGTGCTGTAGAAGATACTGAGAAAATGAAGGAAATGATGAAAGAAGCAACTGAATCGCTTCCTGAACAAATTAAAGGGACTACACCTTCTCACAAGTTAGAGGATTATACTGGTACTTTTGAACATCCTGCATACGGAACATTACAAGTATACAAACAAGATGATTCGTTATTTGTACAATTTATGGAGATGAAGGTTCAATTGCACCATCATCACTACGACATCTTCTCTGCAAAAATTGACTTATTCCAAATGAAAATGAGTTTATTATTCGCTTATGAAATGAATGTGAGTGGTGAATTCCCATCTCTTCAGTTACATGTGCCAGCTATGTTAAGTACTCAGCCGCTGACATTTAAGAAAATCAAATAATTATTTTGATGGTAAAAAATAAAGGTAGGTGCGAATCACACCTACCTTTTCTATTTCATATCCATCTTATCTGGTTGAAACCAAATCGGCTTCAATAGTTCAAAGTTTTTATGATCTTCTAATACAATATGAAGACGCTCTAACGTATCCTCCAACATATGCGGTGCTGCTCGTAATGTCCAGACAACTGATGAGAAAACTGTCATGCCAACGTACACCGCATATAATTTCCAGAACTCCTCTGGTATTCTCTCATTAAAGTATCCTTCTATTTGTCCGATTGAATATGGAATACTAATGTCTCTTGCAAATAGTGCAATTTTTACGAAATCATGCAGTGGGTCGCCCCAGTCATAACCATTAAAATCAACTACACCTACATATCTCCCATCCCGTACAATTATATTTTCTAAATGAAAATCATCGTGTTGAAATCGATTTGGGCGATCCTTTACATACATTTCATTTTCATCTATAAACTTAATAATTTTATCATCATTTTCAATTTTAATTCCGCATGTTTTATACGCCTCTAAATATTTCCTATGTTTTTTCATTGCTCTTTCATACCACGGAAGTATATTCTTAGGAGCTTCAAGTGTATGCATTTTCGCTAAATCTTTTCCTGCCTCTATGCCAATATCATATTGTTCTTTTGGTGAATACGTAGACAATAGTCTCTTCGCATCTTCCCCTTCTAAATATGAAAAAATACTATAGCATACACCTTCTTCTTCCAATATACCTATTTCAATTGGCCTTTGTGCCTGTACGTTACATTTTACCATTTCATTTAAAATTTGAAACTCTATTTTCTTTCTTTCATACTCTTTTATATCGCCTGTCCGAAATAAATATTTTTCATTATTCGCACTCATAATTATATATTTCTTGTCAGGCGAAAAACCTTTAGAAATTTCTTTAATATCCACTGCATCTTTTACAATTTGTATATTGTTTTGCTGCGCTGTAATTATCTTCATATCTATTCCCCTTACATTTCTGCCTTTGGTGTATAGGCAACTTCTACAATAAATCCATTCGGATCGTAAAAATCAATCGTATAGTAACCTTCCGAATAATGATTCATTTCAATTGGACCACGTATTACCTTCACTTTCGTACTAGAAAGAAAATCTGCTACTTCATCAACTACTTCTCTATGAATAGCTTGATAACAAATATGTCTAGGCCCTAACGTCCTTACGATTTCCTCATCTACTTCTTTAAAATATATTTCACTTTCTCCTGTGCTATATGCTACTTCATTTAACTTTCTCCATCCAATTATGGAAAACAACTTATTATAAAAAGAAATGGACTCCTCCAAATTCGCTACCCAAAATTCAATATGATGAATGCCTGCTCGAAGTGTATTCATATTAAGAATACGCTCCTTGTACTACTTCCACAATTTCCATCGGCTTATGAACCATATAATCTGGTGCATCTTTTTTCACTGTTTCAATGACATCATATCCCCAAGATACCCAAATCACGTTCACTCCAGCCTTTTTACACGCTGCTACATCTCGCTGTTCATCACCAACGTATAACATATCCTGCTCTGTTATCTTTTTCGATTTTAAAAATCTTTTTATCATTTTATCTTTACCAAACAGATTTTTAGAACAATACACTTCTTGTATATTTTCTATATCATTCTTGTGTAAAAATGCCCGAATATGCTCTTCTGAGTTAGATGATATAACCGCAATACCGTATCCTTTTTTATATAGTTCATCTAATACATCCTTCATCCCATGAAATAAAACAAGATCTTTTATAGCAGGCTGATATAATTTATAAAACTCCAACGCTAATATCGGTAATTTATACAGTGGTACATCGAGTTGTTTACATCTCTCTGGCATCGTTAATTTACGTAAATGTTCAATTTCTTCTTCCTTTACCGTTTTATATCCGTGCTTTTCAGCAATTTGATTATAAATTGGTACAAATATATTTTGCGAATCTACTAATGTGCCATCAAAGTCAAAAACAATGTATTTTTGCATCTCCATACTCCTTTTACTTCTTTTTTCTAAACCTATGTTATTCAACAACATAGTTGTCTGTCCCTTCTATAAACATAAAAAAGAACAAGATTTTCTCTTGTTCTTTTTAAGACAACCATTTCGGCGGTACATTTGTATTCCAATAAATATTTCCTAACTCATGATGTCCAGAGTATCCATCATCAAAACGGTGATAATGGAAATTAAAATAATAACCATCTTGCGGCGGATGATCTCTTCTTACATGGAAACGCAATAAATCATTTCCTGATTTCGTATCGTAGACGTGAAAAATCTTTTCATTATTTCCACCAGCTGGTTTTTGAGAAATCGCTAATGATTGTAGTGAGTCTTCTGGTACATCACTAGCAAGCTCAGCAATTGCCTCTTCAATTTTCGGTAATATTACATCTTTAAATTCATCTTCAATTACTGGACCAATTTTAGTACCAAACTTTTGCATCGACTGCTTCTCTGCTTCTTGCATTGCATAAGTAATAAAAGTATCGGTGGTTAACCTGTCATTCGTTTCTTCATATGTATAGGACGTGCTCTCCAAACTTTGTTGCCCAGCTGTGCTCGTAGGCTTGTCCGCAGCTTTGGCATTATCAAGCAATATGGAAGGAGGCGTCACTAAACCAAATGTAAATACGGTAATTAATGCGACTAAGGTTTTTCTAAACCAATTTGGCATTTATGTTCCCTCCCCTTTCACTCATTATTTTTTATATAACGGTGGTTTCTTCTATTATACAAAATGATTATAATTTTTGCACTTTACAATTTTGTTAACGTTCACATATTTTTCACTTGAATATGAAATTGTAAGATTTCATACAATATTAATACCACAATATTGAGGAGGCACTTGAATGACTTTAGATGTCATGTATTCCGCCGCAAGCATACTCGTTTTAGTATATTTTATTTATCAATGTGTTACAGACTAGAAAAAGAGCCGTCAATGGCTCTTTTTTTATGGTAAAAATACAATCCATACAATTAATAAAATAAAAACAAAGCCACCAATCACAGCTGGCAATAAATAAAACTGGGCAAGTATAACTATTGCATACAAGAGTATTGCTGGTAGTAGTAAATAACGATCTGCCTTCCACCTTAGCAAAAGTAATTTTCCTTCTTCACAATATAAATGAAGAAACATTTTTTTCGTAAATTCATTCCAATAATCACGCGCATAGCGAGAAATTGCAACTACAGTAAATACAAGAACAATAGCTGCAATCCACCTTGGAGTCATGATTATACTTGCAGTACTCATACATACAATTTGAATATAAAATATTCGTGCAGTACTTGTACGGAAAAATTCTTTCAAAAAAGATTCGATAATAAGAGAATCTGCTTTTTTTCCTAATAGTCTTTTAGAACGCGGAAACATCCACGGTTTTTTATTCGAGCTACTCGGTTTAGCTGCATGACCACCAACTTGCATAATTCCGCTCGTCCAGCGCATGCTTTCCTCTTTTTCTTTCTCGATTTCTTTAAAAAAGAACTTTTTATAATTCATTTTCTCTTTTACTAATACACTACTTAAGAAAATTACTAGACCGATAAATAGAATTGAATAATATAGATTTTTATAAATAAAAAATAAACTAATTCCAAAAAAGGACAAGCTCATAGAAAATACTACATTTTTTACAATCCATAAAACCCATCGTTTCCCCACCTGTACATGAATAAATCTTGTTAACAACGACAACATAAATCGAAATATAGTAAAGAATACCCAAAATAATACGACTTGTATCTCTGTTACTCCGATACTTTTCATCAACACTGGTAACATAATAACGACTACTATTACATTCGTTATCGCTATTCGAACAAATGTGTACATCATGCCATACTGGACTAATTTTCGCATATGTGTTGCATACGAAATTAAAAATAAACTATCCGCTTGCTCAAAAAACGAACGAACTCCTCTCGGATATGTTACTAGATAAAATGCGAGTAATCCTAATCCGAAATAAATCGTCTCTTCCATTGATAATTCATTTATCCATAGTGACCTATAATAGATTCCCATAAATATAAGTGTTGGAATAATAATATATAACGCGACTGTCCAATCTGTTACCGAACATATAGAATTCCACTTCCGCTGGAGCTCATGACATAATCTTTTATAAAATTGTTGTTTAATCATGTTGTTCACGCCTTACAATTATATCAAAACAGTCTAGTAATGAGCTATCCGGCATTTCCGCTAACATTTGAATAGATTCTAAATGTCCATCTGCGACTAATGTACCTTGTGAAATGAGTAAAAATCTTTCACAAATTTTTTCAGCAGTATCCAATACGTGCGTACAAAGTAAAATTCCTGCTCCGCGCTCTTTTTCTTTATATAAATAACTTAAAAACTCTTTCGTAGCTACTGGATCTAAACCGATAAAGGGTTCGTCAATTATATAAAAATCTGGCTCAGTTAAAAACGCCAATATTAGCATCGATTTTTGTTTCATACCTTTTGAAAACTTTGATAAATATTCATGTTTATGCTTATCCATTCGAAAAGTATGTAATAATTGTCCCGCTCTTTCTTCCCAGCTTCCCATTTCACTTCCACGAGCTGCCATTAATAATTCAATATGTTCCCAGAGCGTCAAGTAATCATAGTATGTTGGATGTTCTGGTACGTATGCATACGGATTTTTCTTTTCACCGAATGATATTTCACCGTCCATATTTACAAGTAATCCCAGCATCGTTTTTATCGTCGTACTCTTCCCAGCACCATTTGCTCCAATAAGAGCAACTAGTTCACCTTTTTCGATAGAAAAAGCTATATCACGAATTGTTTTTTCACCTATTTCATATCCAGCTGAGCGGATATTTACTTCTAACATGCATTTCCCCTCTTTCCATTTCCAATACGATCAAGGAAAAGAATAACATATAACTATCTATATATCATTATAAAATATTTATTTTTATGGCAGGAAAAAACATTTTTTAACAGAATACTAAATGTTTGATTACATTTTATTGGAGTGGATAATATGTCTTTTCAAATTCGTGAAGCAACGATAGATGATATAGACGCACTTTGTTCTTTAACGAAAGAATTAAAAGGTTCCTCTATTTCCTATGAAGATATGAACAATCGATTACAATTCGTACAAATGAGTCCGTTTGATTTTTTATATGTTTACGAGGAAGAAGAAGCTATATTTGGATTACTTGGATTTCGTATACGTGAAAATTTAGAAGATGTAACACGTTATGGAGAGATTTCAATTATTAGCGTTGATTCTAACATACGACGTAAAGGCATTGGACAAGTTTTGATGGATTATGCAGAACAATTAGCAAAGAAACATAATTGCATTGGCACATGGCTAGTTAGTGGAACAAAAAGAGTAGAAGCTCATCCTTTTTACAAAAAATTAGGCTATGAGGTAAATGGCTACCGATTTGTAAAACATTTTTAAACTACTTATAAATTGAAGGGGCTATAACTATGACAAACATTAAAGCAATTTTCATTGATCGTGACGGTACAATTGGTGGTGACACTACAATACATTATCCAGGATCTTTTACATTATTTCCATTTACAAAAACATCCTTGCAAAAACTAAAAGCTAAGAATATAAAAATTTTCTCTTTCACAAATCAACCTGGGATTGCAGATGGAATAGCAACTGTAGCCGATTTTGTACAAGAATTAGAAGGCTTCGGTTTTGATGATATTTATGTATGTCCTCATAAACACGGTGATGGTTGTGAATGCCGTAAACCGAGTACAGGCATGCTGCTTAAAGCAGCAAAAAAACATGGGCTTGATTTAACACAATGTGCTGTAGTTGGTGATCGCTGGACTGATATTGTTGCAGGAGCAAAAGTAAATGCGACAACGATTCTAGTCCGAACAGGCGCTGGGTATGATGCTTTGCATACGTACCGAAACAAATGGGCACATATTGAACCAAACTACATTGCAGATAACTTTGAAGATGCAACAAACTGGGTTTTAAATCAACTATAATACAAAGGTAGCAAGTTCCCTTTTGATAAGCAGACATTGCAATTCAAATTATATTTTTTATTACTAACAGCAATTAACGTAAAGAAGGAATAGCCTAGTGGCTATCCCTTCTTTATTGACTTCTATTATTTACATTTGTTATCTGTTTTTATTGAGTATTCTCATCGTTTTTATACTCCAAAATATCCCCTGGCTGACACTCCAAAGCTTTACATATCGCTTCTAATGTTGAAAAACGAACCGCTTTTGCTTTCCCATTTTTCAAAATAGAAAGATTCGCCATCGTAATTTCAACCTTCTCCGAAAGCTCCGTTACACTCATCTTTCGTTTTGCTAACATGACGTCAATATTAATAATAATTGTCATATCCGCCACCTCAAACTGTCAAATCATTTTCTGATTTTATGTTAATTGCTTCTTGTAGAAGGCGTTGAAGGATAGCGGTAAAAACAGCGCTAACGAACGAAGCAAAAATGATAATAAGTCCCACTAACCCAATAGGAGGTTCCATTTTCTTCGCTATAAAATGAAAAAGTGGCAAACCTAATACATACAAACCACTGATTGTAACTGCACAGCGCTTTATATTCTTTAACTACTTTACAGATAATTCCGAGAACGCTGTGTTCTCGTCAATATACTGTAAAAGATTGAAAGCCTGATAAAGAGCAACATAAAAAGGCACAGCTGCTCCATACATCACAATGAAAACAAGATATTTTATCGGAGCGATATTAGGATACAAATTCGCTACAAAATTCGCCATTTCCGGCACTAAAAATATGCATAAGGCAAGCACTGCAATTCCAGAAAGAAAAATAATTACTTTTAAGAACGTTGTTGAACTTCATTTAAGATTCATTTACAATAACTCACTTATTTAATGACAACATAATTTTACCACACATTTTATCGTTTAACAATAAATAAATATCGTTTTATCGTTATTGTCATACTTTTTAATTTAGGCAAAAATAAAAAAGAATTTCTCATTACAAAGAAATTCTTTTTCTTGAAAATGCCTCTTTCAACTTAATTTTTTAAAACGTTAATTCGTAATGGAAATAACGATTATCTCTCAAATAACCATTTTCAGCATATAATCGTTGTGCTGATAAATTATCAATCTCTGTTTGTAATTTTACACCTTTCGCTCCATTTTCTAATGCGTATTCTTTAGCAGCTTCTAATAATTTTTTACCTGTTCCGGCTCCACGCTTCGCCGCTTGTACAAATAAATCATTTAAAATCCATAATTCTTTCATTGAAATGGAAGAAAATGATGGATATAGTTGTGTGAACCCAATATATTCGCCGTCTTCAACTGCTACGAAAATAACGGACTCTTTTTTCTCAATTCGGTTTCGTAAAAATACTTTTGCCCCTTCTAAATCAGAATCCTGCCTATAAAACATGCGATAGTTATTAAAAACTGATGCTAGTCCATCTAAATCTGCAATTGTTGCCTCATATATTCTCATTTTACTCCATTCCCCTTCCAATACTGTCTCATTATATCCGTTGCCCATTTAGGCTGGTGTATTTCTTCTTTCGGCATAAACTCTTTCATTATTGGTTTTATATCCAATATAGGAGTGCCATCAATAGCATCTAATCCCTCAACAATAATTGATTTACCTTCTCTTTTGATCACCTTTACAATTGTTACACCTATGCGATTCGGGCGATTTTTCCCGCGCTGTGCAAAAATACCTACTTCAGGATAATCCTTATTATTTCTAGGATGTCTAGCAAAATACTGAATTTGCTCGTCAGTTACTTTATGAAAATAAAAAACAACTTCAATATGAGAAAAATCTTCAATCCCTTGTATACTTTCTTCTGCATACATTTCAGTTAAAGTTATACGGGATCTTACTTCTCCCCACTCATCATCTTTTATTTCCTTTCTTTCATTATGTACAAATGCGATTGGTTGAACTGAAAACATGCGCATTCCCCCTTAAATGTAACCACTTACATTATAAAATATTTTCTGAATGTTTTCCAGATATATGAATTTAGTTTACATAATATAATTACATTCTATCTAGAGCTACCTTGACTGCTTCAATTGCATGTATATGAGTCGTATCAAATATCGGGACAGATACGTCTTCTTGCTTTATTAATAACCCTATTTCTGTACAACCTAATATGATTCCCTGTGCTCCTTTTTGCACTAACTCTTCGATGACTCTTTTATAATATTCTCTAGATTGAGATACTATTTTTCCTAAACATAATTCTGTATATATTACTTTATTTATTTCTTTTCTATTTTTTTCTGATGGTACTATTACTTTTATATTATTTTCTTCTATACGTGACTTATAGAAATCTTGCTCCATTGTATATGTAGTTCCAAGCAGACCAACCTTTTGAATGTCTTTTCTTTTAATTGCTTTTGCAGTTGCATCAGCAATATGTAAGACTGGAATATCAATTTTCGCCTTTATTTTTCCAACTACCTTATGCATTGTATTTGTACAAATGATTATAAAGTCTGCTCCTCCCTTTTGTAATGAATATGCCGCATTCCCTAGAATTTCTCCAGCACCATCCCAATCTCCGCTAGACTGACATCGTTCAATCTCTTCAAAATCCACACTATTAATCAAACATTTTGCTGAATGTAGCCCTCCTAATCTCTCTTTTATTTCTTCATTAATAATTCGATAATATTCAGAAGTTGATTCCCAACTCATACCACCTATAAGACCTATCGTTTTCATATAAACAACACCTACCTAAACTTTTTTATAAAACTAATAACAACGTTTTATTGTATATATTATACATAATAAAACAAGACTTTAAGTTTGAAATATAAAGTCTTGTTTTACGGAATTTAATATGGAAATAATAAAGAGTAATTGTACTTTCATTTCCAAGGAAATTTTTATAGAATATTCTGAAATTAACAATCTGATGTTTTTATAAATTCTTTATACTTATAATTAAAACACTCTCGATACAACGCTTTGATTTCATCATATGATGGAACACGTGGGTTATTAGCTGGGCTACCACTTTCAATTGCATCTGATGCCATTTTAGAAATAGCATTTTCAAATTCAATTTCATCGATTCCATATTCTTTTAAATTTGGAATACGAAGATCAAAGCAAAGTTTTTTTATTTCCCCAAGCGTGTAGTCTGCTACTTCCTCATCAGAATTCGAATACAAATCCTTATTTAAACTACGTCCAATTTTTGCTAACCTTTTCACTGCACTTGTTTTTGTAAACTCTAACACTGTAGGTAATAGTATGGCATTTGATATTCCATGCGGTACATGAAATAATGCTCCCACTGGCCTTGACATTCCATGAACTAATGTAACTGATGCATTAGAAAATGCAATTCCAGCTTGTAAGGAAGCAATCATCATCGCTTCTCTTGCCTCCATATTACGTCCATCTTCATATGCTATACGTAAATATTTCATAATACTTTCAATAGCTGAAAGAGCAAGTACATCTGTAAGTGGCTGTGAAAATTTAGAAATATAAGCTTCAATCGCATGACATAACGCATCTATTCCTGTTGCTGCCGTAATTTGTGGTGGTAACGAACTTGTCAAAACTGGATCTATAATTGCTACTTTCGGTATAAAACTAGGATGCTTCATCATCATTTTTACATCTGTTTTTTTATTCGTAATTGCTGCTACACTTGTAACTTCCGATCCAGTACCAGAAGTTGTTGGAATTGCAATAAGTGGTAGTGGATTGTTTTCTATTTCAATATCCTTTTCGACATAATCCTCAACTTCTCCACCATTTGTATATAAAACCGCTACTGCTTTCGCAGCATCAATACAACTTCCACCACCAATACCGATAATAAAATCACACTTTTCCTCTTTACAAAGAGATAAGGCTTCTAACACGTGTATATTTGTAGGTTCAGCATCCACTTTATTATATGTACTAACAGTAATACTTTTCTTATTTAGTTGTTGTATACACTTTTCAAGATATCCTAATTTCTCCATAATTGTATCAGTAACTATAAAAGCTCTTTTCCCTAACTTTTTTGATTGTTCCCCAAGTTTTTCAAGCGAATTCCTTCCATATAATACCGACTTTGGCATACGAAACTCAGAAACTTCTTGCAAGTACTCCACCCCTTCTTATCCTATTTAATATTTTATGATATAAATTATCGATTTGATGAATCTTTACGATTCGAATTTTTAATAGAGTCCTGTTAAAGTATAGAACGCGATAACTAAAAATACAGCAACCGTTTTCAAAACTGTAATAGCAAATATATCTTTATAGGACTGTTTATGTGTTAATCCTGTTACTGTAAGAATAGTAATAATAGCCCCGTTATGCGGTAGTGTATCCATTCCTCCTGATGCCATTGATACGATACGGTGCATAACTTCTAATGGAATATCAAATTGATTGGCCGCTGCAATAAATTTATCTCCCATTGCACTTAATACTATTCCCATTCCTCCTGATGCAGAGCCTGTAATTCCAGCTAAAATATTCGTCGTTACTGCACCATTCACTAACGGATTTGTGAAAGTAGCAGAGATGCCATCTCTCATAATTACGAAGCCTGGAAGTGCTGCAATGACACCACCGAATCCAAACTCAGCTCCTGTATTCATCGTTGCAAGTAGCGCTCCACCAATACTTGTATTCAATCCAGCTTGGAAACCTGTTACTACTCGCTTCCAATATAATAATAACGTTGTTAAGATCCCTATAATAAGTGCCAATTCTACAGACCAAATTCCTACTACTGCACTTAATTCTACTTTTCCAAATGCTTTCATACCAATTGCAGAAAAATCAAAACCGCTTGGATACCACTTTGGTATCATAATAGTAAACACTTTATTCATTACACCTACTAAAATAAGTGGTATAAATGCAATAAGTTGTTGTGCTCTTGTAATTTCAATGTTATTAATTAATGGCATATTTTTTTGTTCTAATTGCAAAGATGCTGCCATTTCAGTATTTCCATCATTAAAACCAAAATATCCTTCACCTGCCGCTTTTGCCTTCTTACGTCTACTCTCTAAATATAGTAAACCTAATGTAAGAACAAAAATTGCTCCTACAATGCCAAGTATCGGTGCAGCATAAATATTCGTTTTAAAAAATGTTGTAGGTATTACATTTTGAATTTGTGGTGATCCAGGTAGCGCATCCATTGTAAACGTTACTGCTCCAAGAACAATCGTTCCAGGGATTAAACGCTTTGGAATATTAGCTTGTCGAAACAACTTAGCTGCGAACGGATAAACAGCAAACACTACTACATACACACTAACACCACTATACGTTAAAATAGCCCCCATTAATACAATCGCTAATATAGTACGTTTTTCACCAACTAACTCAATAATCGTTTTTGCGATAGAATCTGCAATTCCTGACATTTCCACTACTTTTCCAAATATTGCTCCTAATAAAAACACAGGAAAATATAACTTTATAAATCCAACCATTTTCTCCATAAAGATATTAGAAAAGAAAGGTAATACATAACTAGGTTCTGTCAAAAATACTGCAAATAATGCAAATATCGGTGCGAATAAAATAACAGAAAAGCCTCTATATGCTACGAACATAAGTAAACTTAGTGCTAATAATATAATAACTAACTCCAATTTTACCCCTCCATTAAACAGAATATTCTAAAATTTATTGATAAACTTCTACTAATCTTTTAATTCTGACATCCCTCCTCTTATTCATACAATTTTTTCATGCTAAAAATGTCTAATTATAAATATTCGATTACATATGAAAAATCCCTTTAAACAGAAACGAATTCCTCATCATACGTTATAAAGGGATTGTTAGTACCTATATTTACTGATTTATTAAAATTTTTCTTACACAAAAATGATACAGTTCTTCAACATCTTTCACTATGTAAGTCGCACTAACTTCAGTCAGTTCTTTCTCACAGCCATAGCCATATAAAACACCAATTGAAGCAATTCCATTCTGATTCGCACCTATTATATCGTGCTTTCTATCACCAATCATTATCATTTCTTCTTTATTTAGTTCTTCATTTGTTTGTAAAATATGAGCAATTATTTCTTCTTTTTTTATTCTCGTACCATCTAAATTACTTCCAATGATATCTTCGAAATAATTCGTTAATTGAAAATGCTCTATAACTTGTTTCGCAAATACAGTGGGCTTTGAAGTAGCTACGAATATGCGATTTCCTGAACTTTTTAATTGTTGCAAGAGCTTCAGAATCCCCTCGTATACATTATTTTCAAACAATCCACGCTGCTTTAAATACTCACGGAAGTAAAAAACTGCACGTTCAACCTCTCCTTCACTCATATTATATCTCTCTACGAATGATTGCTGAATAGGAGGACCTATAAATGAATCTAACTCACTTATATGTACTTCTTCAATTCCTACTTTTTTTAACGCATACAAAACCGAATTTACAATCCCTTCTTTCGGATCCGTTAAAGTTCCATCTAAATCAAATAGAAATGTTTTATACATGTTTCATTCCTCCACTTAATTTGCTGTATAAATAACTGCTAACATCTCTTCCACTTCTCCCTATTATACTATCATTATCTATTTTTTCGAAAAATCAATTTCCATATGTCACATACTTTCAGTTACAAAATACGATAGATATGATAAAGTAAAAAAGTTACAATTATTTTAATAGAAACTGGTGAAACAAATGTCAATTACGTTAATTTTTATAATGGCTTTCACAATTGTAATCCACGCAGTTGAAACAAGCTCTTATAGTATTCGATTAGCGGGGGTTCGTTTAAAGAAGATTGCTGTCGCATTATCCGTCGTAGGAATTGTATTACTCATTTCAAGAACGTCAAACTTACTACAAGCCTTTTTACTTGGCGGGATTGTGGACGAAGCAAAACTAGATCCTTCTATTGATTTAGAGCATATTATACGTCTTGTACTATTATCTGCTTCTATCGGTACATTGCTTGCGATTATACTGTATCCAACTTTGACAAAACTATTTGGATATGTCATTCAAAACTTTGAAACAGACGGTTCTTTCATTCGAATGATGAAAACGAATAACATTCAAAAATTAAAGTACACAAAAAAATATGTCCGCTTTCCAAAGTTAGAAATGATTCATAGACTGCGTATCGGTGGTATTCCAAAGCGTATTATGCTTATTAACATGTTTGCTACTGCTATTTATACAGCTGGGGTACTTTCTGCCCTTTACGCTTCTTTTTTAAATCCAGATTATGCAACAAATGCAAGTACAGCTTCTGGCCTTGTAAATGGTTTCGCCACTATTTTATTAACTGTATTACTCGATCCACGCATTGCTCTTTTAACAGAACGTGCTTTACAATCAGAAAGCGGTGCTGAATCTATGAGTAAAATGTATGGTTGGCTAATGATTTCTAGACTTCTCGGCACATTATTGGCACAACTACTATTTGTACCAGGTGCTTACTGGATTTTATGGATTATTGAACTTATGCATTAATTTACTAGAAA
The DNA here is from genome assembly GCF_022663475.1 of Bacillus cereus group sp. BfR-BA-01382. Taxonomy (NCBI): domain Bacteria; kingdom Bacillati; phylum Bacillota; class Bacilli; order Caryophanales; family Bacillaceae; genus Bacillus; species Bacillus cereus group sp. BfR-BA-01382. Next base: position 15,656 of record NZ_JAKUFQ010000048.1, on the reverse strand, counting down.
GGTGAATTTATCAATGAAGATCAAAACAGAGAAAGATATAATTCGCTTAATAGAAAACGACGAATGGATGATGAATGTATTACAAATGGCAAAATCACTAGAGTTACCTGATTGGTGGGTTTGTGCCGGCTTTGTTCGTTCTAAAATTTGGGATACTTTACATGACTATGAAGCTAAAACGGCTATGCCTGATGTTGATGTGATTTATTATGATAGTCTACATCAAGATGAGATATACGAACAATCATTAGAAACGAAATTAATGAATATTGATGCTACTATTCCTTGGTCTGTAAAAAATCAAGCTCGTATGCATGTAGTGAATAATATGCCACCATATTCTTCTTCTGTTAATGCTATTTCTAAATTCCCTGAAACAGCAACGGCTTTAGGAGTTACACTTGATGAACTAAACAATGTTATATTAACAGCCCCATGTGGTATTGAAGATGTCCTTTCCTTACAAGTGAGACCAACAGCTCATTTTCTTAAATCGAAAGAACGATTACATATGTACAAAAACAGAGTTATAAAAAAGAATTGGCAAAGTAAGTGGCCTAACATCACAATCACATATCCAGAAATTTAGAAAGAGTGCCTCTCATTTATAGAAGCACCCTTTTCTTCATTTCAAAAAATGTATGACTGTTTCTGCAAATCTATCTGCTTCCTCATAATGAGGTGAATGACCGCTCTCTTCAAATACGATATACTTGCCGTTTCGGGCATCTTTATTAAATGTTTTAATTTGTTCTTCACACGTTACTACATCATGTTTTCCTACTATTAATAACATTAGATTTTGTACATCTTTTATTTTTGATAATAATGATGTATGACATGCTCCCTCTAATTTTAATCTATCAAAGTGCATTTTGGAGCGATTTGAAAATATTTCCCACTCTTCATCACTGTATAAACTCTCATCTGTCCTATCTTCCTTATTATTGTAAATCTCCATTCTTTTTTCTTCTAATTCAGCGCTTAATCTTATATAAGCTTCTAACAACTCTTCTGAACTAGCATCGCTAGATGAATAAGCAAAGCACTCTTTTGCTACTTCTTCTTTTCCATACTTTTTTAATAAATGCCCTGTCTTTTGCAACAAAGCTCTACTTGTTAATGCAAAATCAAAAGTTGGTCCTTCAAATATTATTTTCTCTATTGAACTTGGATATATCGACGCATAAAGCAATGCTACATATCCACCGAAAGAATGTCCAATTATAGACCACTTCTCAATTTGTAATACTTTTTTTAATTCCTCACAGTCTTCAATCAAATCATTTAATCCAAAAGCTTCGTCTTCAGTAATTTTTTCTGAACGACCAACACCTCTTTGATCTATCATAATTACATATAGAGAATCTTTTAAACGTTCCGCTTGATGAAATGAAAAATCATAACAACTCTCTCCTGGTCCACCATGCAAGTATAAGACTGGCTTATTTTTAGGATTTCCATGTGTTTCAACGTATAGCTTTTTCCCTCTAATATTCATATACTCTCCTGTTTCTATCAAATTCGCCATAAACATCACCATCTTCTTTTTTCACTGAATATTATAACATTTAATGTTAAATAATCCCTATTACATTTAAGAAGACGATAATGATTGCGAGCGGTGCTACAAATCGAAGTAAAAATGCCCAACAAGTAAATACTTTCTTTCCATAATTTCCACCTACAAAAAACTCTGCTTCTAGTATCTTCTTTTCCATTTTGAATGAAACGAAAATACTAATAAATAGTGCTCCAAGTGGCATTAATATATTACTAGATAAGAAGTCTACTGCATCAAAAATATTCTTTCCGAAAACCGTAATATCACTCCATACTCCAAATGATAACGCTGATGGTATACCTACTAAGAAAATGCCGAAACCGATCAGCCATGATAATTTCGTTCTCTTTTCTTGTTCACCATTTGCTAATGCTGAAACAACAGTTTCTAGTAGAGAAAATGCCGATGTTAATGTCGCAAATGTAAATAGTGCAAGGAATACTGTTAAGAAAAATCCACCGAATGGGATTTGACTAAATACAGATGGTAATACGATAAATAGTAATCCAGGTCCTTCTGTCGGCTCCATTCCTAATGAAAATACGGCCGGAAAAATGGCAAGACCTGCAAATAAAGAAACAAATAAATTCAATCCAACAATTGTTATTGCTGATTTTGGTAAACTTTCTTTTTTATTTAAATAGGAACTATAGGTAACCATAATTGAAATCCCGATACTAATTGCAAAGAATGATTGCCCCATTGCGAACAAAATACTTTCCGAAGTAATCTTTGAGAAATCTGGTTGTAAGAAAAACTTCACACCTTTCATAGCATCATCAAGTGTTAACGAACGAATAATAAGAGCGACAAATAAAACGAACAATGCTGGCAACATATATTTACTTGCTTTTTCAATTCCGTTTTGTACACCCTTTGATACAACCCATATCGTAATGAACATAAAAGCGAAATGTCCCATAATAGCCCAAGTGGGATTCCCAATTGTTTCAGTAAATAATGCTCCGTAATTTTGTCCCGGTGCAATTAGTTGTCCAGTAATTCCTCTGAATAAATAAATTAACACCCATCCACCTACAACACTATAAAATGAAAGTAGTATAAAACACGTTCCAACACCAAGGCGTCCAATCCAGTGCCACCCTGTATTTGGTGCAATACTTTTAAATGCGCCAACTGCTTGTTTCTGCGTACTACGTCCAATCATAAATTCAGCTATAAGTAGTGGTAATCCAATTAATATAGTAAATAATATAAAGATTAAAAAGAATGCTCCTCCCCCGCTCTTCCCGGCGATATAAGGAAACTTCCATATTGCGCCAAGTCCAATTGCTGATCCTGCTGCAGCCATTATAAAACCTAATTTCGAAGTCCATTGCTCCGTTTGTTTCATCTCATTTTCCTCCTAATTAAATCTTTTTATATAGATAAATAAATTTTATAGACCTATCCAAATAAACCCTCCACTTCTTTTTCCATATAATAAAAAAATGGCCTAGCATCTCTATATAAAGAGACGCTAAGCCATTTACTTAACGCGGTACCACCCTTATTGATTCCATTATGAATCCACCTTAGTAGTAATCGTTTGATTACAAACCTAATATCGAAGGTTAACCGTTAAGATTTACTAAGAATGTGATTCCGTTCCACCTTACTGCTCCTAGGCGAGTTCAGGATGTCATTTGACTATGTCGCACCAACCCATAGCTCTCTGTACAAATACATGACCTTACTACTCCTATTCAACACATTGTAATATTTAGAATATATTTTCTTTTGAAATTAATATGAAGTATATCGGTTATATTTGTAACTGTCAAGGGGTATATTAATTTTTTGTCGAAATGGTTCATATTGATAACTCACTTTTACTAAGCTTATTAGCAAAAGAAAGAGTCTATATTTTCATCTTTTTACGGTATAAGACGAGTACAATCTCTCGGAAAAGCACTCGCCTCTCGTACATTTGTTAATTCTAATAGTTTATATACAATCCTTTCTAACCCAATTCCGAAACCTCCATGCGGGGGACAACCGTATCGGAATGTATTTAAATAAGATTGAAATTTCTCTGGGTGTAATCCTTTTTCTTTAAACGAAGCGAGTAACATTTCATAATTATGAATTCGCTGTGCCCCTGACGTTATTTCTAACCCTTTATATAATAAGTCGAATGAATCAGTAATAGCTGGATTCTCTTTATTTTGCATCGTATACATCGGTCTCGCTTCTTTCGGATAATGTGTAATGAAAACAAATTCACTATTATATGTTTCCTTTACATATTTCCCTAGTAACTTTTCACCTTCTGTATCTAAATCCCCTACAGGAGATTCTTTACGATACTTACTTTTCAAAATTTCTTGTGCTTCTAACAATGTAATTTTAGGTATTTCAGTAATAACAGGTACTTCTATTTGTAATAGTTGTAGTTCTATTTCACATTTTTTCGCTACTTGTTGAAACATATATCGTAAAACATCCGTTTCTAGTTGCATCACTTCATAAAAATCATGAATAAAACCAAGTTCTACGTCTAACGATATATATTCATTCAAATGACGGGAAGAATTATGATGTTCCGCTCTATATACAGGTGCAATTTCAAAAACTCGTTCTAACCCACCTGCCACCATCATTTGCTTATAGAACTGTGGTGATTGTGCTAAATAAGCTTCTTTTTGGAAGTATGGAAGCTTAAAAACATTTGCTCCTCCTTCTGCCCCTTGCGAAACAATTTTCGGCGTAAAGATCCGTGTGAAATCGTTCTCTATAAGAATTTCACTAAAGCTCTGAACGAGTGTAGATTTCACTTTAAAAATCGCTGCGGTTCGCTCATGCCTTAATGATATTACTCGCTCATTAAGTAGTTGATCTAAGCCCACTTGTAACTTCTTTTTATTTATTTCAAATGGAAGTGGTTCTGCACCGTTTATTACTTTCACTTCATGAGCAAGTACTTCAACACCCAATTCTGTTTTCGACGTCTCGACTATTTCACCGATTACATGGACAACACTTTCTACATCAACTTTATATCCAGCCAATCCATTCTCTAATACACATTGAATTACTCCTGTTCTGTCCCGTAATAATAAAAAACTAACATTTCCAAGATGCCGAATTTTTTTTACCCATCCTTGAAGTAATACAACCTTTCCACTTTGTTCCATACATTCTTTTGTGAGTGAACGCTTCATTATTGAATTCATTATTTTTCCCTCCAGTAATTTTATATTTATTTACGTTATTGTTGTCATCGTCATCATCCACGGTCACTCACCCCCTTTCAAAGAATACAAAAATCCGCCCCTATAAATAGGGACGGATTTTTTTCCGCGGTACCACCCAAATTGTCATACTGACCATCTTAGCCCTGATAACGGTAGGTACCGTTTGCTTTTACTAATAATCACGTTCAAAGCAACACTCACAGGTGTCTTTCCATCATGCGGTATCACAACCTTCTCAGCAACCGGCTGCTCTCTGTAGACCTTTGCACCATGTACTTTTCCTGATCATCACTTTTTATATTTACAGAGTATTCTAACTTCTAACTTTATAAAATGCAAGATTTTTTTTGAAACATTCTGATTTTCTAACTCCTAACTGCTTCTAAAACGGGAAAAGTTAATTTTGTAATACATATTCTTATGTATCAAATCCGAAATTACACATCTAATACTTTCCTATTTTTTACATAAAAACCGTATTTTTCACGCATATTAATAAACAAATTTAAAGTGAGGTGTGCATATGCAAAAAGCAATTAGTTTCTTTCTCCTATTGTTTTGCCTAATTGTAGTAAACGAAACATACGCCTATTCACCAAAATCTTTACCAATCTCTCAAAACTCTGGTCAATGGCTAGTGAATATTGATAAACCGAAAAAAACAAACAAAAATATGCTTCAAGCTAAAAAAACTGAATTTCAAACATATCATTTTTCAGTAAAGAATATCGGGAATAGTGAAGTATATAACGTAAACGTCGAAGTATTCCGCAACGAACCAAATAAGAAAACGAAATATGAACTCTTTTCCCTAAAGGAAAGTCGTTTAGCAAGTGGAAAAACTGGATTTGAACACGCTAATTTACCTGTTGCTACAAAAGCGGATGAGGTTGATGTTATTATTACATGGCAAGAACACCCATTCCGATTGATGCGAAATGGTCAAAAAGTTGAATCTAGAAAATTTAAAGAACATTTTGTTTTTAAAGAAGCTAAAAAGTAAATGGGATACGGATATATTCACACTATCATTGATATAGCTTTATTTACTAGTACCAGTTCGTAAGCAAATTAAAAAGTCGTGGCTTATAATGCCACGACTTTTTATATTAATTCGTACTAATGCCTCTCGCTGCCCAAATACGATCGATATCAGCAGCATGTTGTCCGCCATATAAAAGAGCATCTGCTTGCTTAATCGCTTTTGCTCCATCACTGAATTTAGAGTTTGGTGTTAATGACCAGTGTGATTGTAAAATGATTTTTGTTGCTACATCACGGCCAAAAGCTTGTGCCATTTCGTATTGACCTTGTGCCCAAATTTCACCATCATCATGCACTTCATTCGTTATATCTTTCGGATATACTTTATTCGTATCTAATCGGCGTAAGCATGTTGGATCTGAACTAGAGTAAGCTGTCGCATCCCATTCTCCAACACATGCTTTTCCGTATCCTGTAGTCGATACTGCATCTTCATATGTAGCACCTAAGAAGTCGCCAAATCCTTCTCCCATCGCTCCGCCTTCTGCTGAACTACCAAAGCCAGGAACTTGGTTATCTTGAATCGAATGCCCATACTCATGTGCGATAATACCAGCATCTTCTGCATCATCAACACCGCCAGTACCGAAAGTTAAAGCTTTTGTTGATGGAGAATAGAATGAATTATCATCAGTTGTACCATTAACATTCACTTTTATCGAACGGTTATTAATATTTTTAAAACCTAACCCTTGAATGTAACGCTGTAATGTATCGATATGATAATACGACATCACATCTTCAAAGCTATCATTTGCACGTGTATAGTTAAATTGTAAATTCGTAGATTTTGTTTTCGCTTTTGAAGAAATCGTTACATATTCTCCAATTAAAAATCCTGTTCCATCTAAACCTTTTAACGTAACAGTTTTCAGTTGGTTCGTTAGAGCTGTTGAATCTGCATCGTTATTATCTTTTAAGCCTACTTTACTACCGCTAGATACTACTGGGTTAGGTAAAAATACTTTTCCTGATCCTTCAGCTTTTCGGTTTATATCAACCTTTTTAATTAACTTTCCATTTTCTGCATCAATAAATGTTTCCCATGCACCAAATGGATTATTAGAATGGACTACAACTTTATATACTGGACGAGCCATTCCTTCTTCAACAATATATCCGAATTCTTTCTCTGTAGGAGCCCATAAGTTTTGCTCACTTGCTTCTCCAACATACGCCATTGATTTTTGTATTGCATCTTTTTCACTAATTTTTGTCGTTACTTCCTTCACACCTGTAACAGGCTGATAATCAGAAACAGCGAGTACTCCCTTCCCTTCTCCGTTAAGAGTAACTGTAATTTGTTTTGAAAATACAGGAGCACCGTTAACAACTTGTTGAAACCTAACATATGAAGCTACTGACGTTTCTGTTGTAGAAATATATTGCAAGTCTGAAAGGTCTGCCTTCAATCCATACTGCGCAGCATTTTCTTTTAAATATTCAGTTGCTTTTTTCTGTGGCGAATAAGCTTCTAACTTTACTTGCTGTTGTTTTTCCAATGCCGAAACCGTAGAAATCGTCCCCATTACTAACGGCACAGTCATTGCCATTGCCACCATTTTTTTATTAAACATAGAACCACTCCCCCTAATAAAGTAGCTCAACCTTATCCCGTTACCACTCAGCAATCATTCTCCACAAAATGGAGGGATAAAAATTGAATCTAGGAGTAATTCTCTATGGACAATTCTATTACCTTTCCATTTGAGGTAAGTGAAATTTTCTCAATATTTATGTGTAAAGTGAAAACAATACTGTAGAAATATATTTCTACAGTATTGTTTTCGGTACGCTATGAAAAAAGAAAATTGCTAGTAATCCTATCGAATGTATAGTCAAATAAATTCTAATCATACAAAAAAGGAAGTTGGAATCATTCCAACTTCCTTTTTTCTTTAATTAGCCGCACTTAATTTAATTCTAAGTTTTGTCTCACCTAAAGAAAGTTCATCGTCTTCGTTCGTTAAGTGACCAAATGTAAATTGTTTAACGAGTAAGTTTTCTTCCAATAAATCTTTATGGTTCGTTAACGTTCGCTGTAGCTCTACTTCTGTATCGAGAATAACATCGACTCGTAAATTAACTGGTAAATTCAACTGTTTACGATATTCTTGAACCGCACGAATGAATTCACGCGCTACTCCTTCTTGTAACAATTCTTCCGTTACATTCGTATCTAACATAACTGTGTATTGTCCGTTAGTCGTATTAGAAAATCCTGATTTTGCAACTTTCTCAACTAACACATCTTCAGCAGTTACAACTACTTCTTCTCCTGGTGTTGCTTCGTAAACTGCTCTTCCTGTTGATACAAAGTTTTGCACTTCTTCTTGTGATAATTGTTTTAGCCAACCATTCACTGCATTCACATTTTTACCGAACTTCGGCCCCGCTGTTTTAAAATTAAGCTTCAATTGATATGATGTGTATTTTGTTTCATCGAGTTCAACATGGAACGCTTTTACATTTAACTCATCCATAACGATATCACGATAAGATTCCCAATCCATATCATTCTCGTTATGCTCAAGTAATACAAGTTCTGCTAGCGGCTGTTTTACTTTTAAAGAATGCTGATTACGGTTACTTCTTCCAAGTTCAACAACTTGTAAAACAGCATCCATTTCCGCTTCTAATTTCGGCTGAAGTAGTAATTCATTTACAACTGGATAATCAGCTAAATGAACACTACTTCCTTCTAAATTAAGATGAATGTCTTCCGCGACAAACGGTGTGAATGGTGCAATTAATTTACTAATTGTTACAAGTACTTCATGAAGTGTCTCATACGCAGCAGCTTTTTCAGCGTTCATACCAGATTCCCAGAAACGATTACGTGAGCGTCTTACATACCAGTTACTCACTTCATCTACAAGTGCTGCAATTTCACGAGCTGCATTCGTAAATTGATAATCATCAAGTGCTGTTCTCACTTTTTTCGTTGTACTATGCAATCTTGATAATACCCATTCGTCTAATTTCGTAAGCTTTACATTATACGTTTCTTTCGGATTATACTCATCTAAATTTGCATATAAAACGTAGAAGCTATACACATTGACTAATGTATCTACAAATTTAGATTTCGCTTCCAGTACTGTTCTTTCAGAAAAACGCTTCGCATTCCACGGGGCACTATCAACAAGTAAAGCCCATCTTAGCGCATCTGCACCAAACTTATCTACTAAATCAACTGGGTCTAGTGCATTCCCTTTACTTTTAGACATTTTCTGTCCTTCTTCATCTAAGACATGCCCTAATGATAACACTCGTTTATACGGTACTTTTCCTGTATACAGTGCTGAGACTGCTAATAAACTATAAAACCAGCCGCGTGTTTGATCAATTCCTTCTGCAATAACATCCGCTGGAAACTGCTCTTCAAATAACTCTTTATTTTCAAATGGGTAATGATATTGTGCAAATGGCATAGAACCACTATCAAACCAAACATCAATTACTTCTGGTGTACGATTCATTGTTCCTCCGCATTTCCCGCAGCAGACTTGCACTTCATCTACATAAGGCTTATGCAATTCCAAATCTTCTGGTGTTTCGTTCGTACTATGCTTTCTTAATTCAGCAATGCTTTTCGGTGCGAACTGATGATTACAACTTTCACATTCCCATACGTTTAATGGCGTTCCCCAATATCTATTTCGGCTAATATTCCAGTCCACCATATTTTCTAAAAACTTACCAAATCGTCCATGTTTCATATGATCCGGATACCAAGTAACAGAATCATTATTTTGTAAAAATGTATCTTTAATTGCAGTTGTTCGGATTAACCAACTTTCTCCTGCATAATAAAGTAGTGGTGAATCACAACGCCAGCAATGCGGATAGCTATGTTCATATTTTTCTTTATGATACAGTAAACCTTCCTTCGCTAAATAACGAACGATATCCACGTCACAATCTTTTACAAATTTTCCTTTCAAAAATGGTACTGCTTCTGTATACTCACCTTTTTCATCTACAACGTGCAAGAATGACAATCCTTCACTTTGAACGACTCTATAATCATCCTCTCCATATGCTGGAGCAATATGAACAAGTCCTGTACCACTATCTGCTGTTACAAAATCTGCTGCGATAACGCGGTAACCATTTGTAACTTCTTTCATCGGAAATGGGGCTGCATAAGATGTGTTTAATAATTCTTCGCCTTTATGAACAGATAATACTTCATAATTCTCTTTTAATACTTCTTGTACACGTTCTTTCGCAACAATATATACATGACCTTCTTGTTTTGCTTTAACGTATTCCATATTTGGATGGACAGCAAGCGCTACGTTTGCTGGAAGTGTCCAAGGTGTCGTTGTCCAACCTAAGAAATACTCATTTTCACTATCTTCCACTTTAAACTTCACAGTTGCACTTAAATCTTTTACTGTTTTATACCCCTGTGCAACCTCATGTGAGCTCAATGAGGTTTGGCAGCTTGGGCAGTATGGTGAAACTCTATGTCCTTTATATAACAATCCTTTTTCATGGATCGTCCCCAAAATATGCCATACACTTTCGATATATGGATTCTCTAAAGTTACATATGGATCATCCATATCTACCCAATAACCAATACTTTCAGTGAATTCACGCCACTGCTTTTCATATGTGAAAACACTCTCTTTACACTTTTGAATAAATGGTTCAATACCATATTCTTCGATCTCATGTTTACCAGAAATACCAAGTTGCTTCTCAACACCTAGTTCTACAGGTAAACCGTGTGTATCCCATCCTGCTTTTCTTACTACTTTATAACCAGCCATCGTTTTATATCTTGCTACTAAATCTTTAATTGCCCGACCAAGTGCATGGCCGACGTGTGGTAAACCGTTCGCCGTTGGTGGCCCTTCATAAAACACAAACGATTGCGCGCCTTCTCGATTCTGAATTGATTGTTCAAAAATGCTTTGTTCGTTCCACTGCTTACGAATACGTGTTTCTCTCCCTACAGCTGACTCTTTTACATCTACTTTCTTCATCTACAATCACTCCTTTGAATGTTTTAAAAGCACACAAAAAACCCGCCCCTATGAAGTAGGGACGGGTTTACCCGCGTTACCACCCTAATTCTATTAGCTTTTCACTAATAGCGCTTAGCAACGTACTATCATACGTGTTCTTTGTAACGGTAGACATCCGTCCGGGCTTACTCACTTTCAGCCTCGGCTCCTCGGAGATGATTTTCAAATAACTTCTGCCCACCGGCTTTCAGCAATATACCGGCTCTCTGGAGAACAGTTCACTATTTTACTCTTTCTCGTCTTCAGATTTGTATACTTTATTAAAAGTTATTTTATGCCATTTGACAACTAATTGTCAACTAATTCAAAATATATTCTTATCCTTATCCCCTATTCTTATACAATTACTTTTCAAATTCTCGCAATGCTGCTAAATTTTCATCATCCTCAATAAGTTCAACAAAGAATCCCGAGTCATCCTCACGAAGGACAATTTCAAGCTCTTCCTTCGCCTCTTCATTTCTATTTAACTGTGCTAAATAACAAGCACGATCATATCTTGCTAACAAATCACTTGCATCCATTGTTAATACTTCATTTGTTATTTTTTCTGCCTTTAGTGTTTGGCCGGCACCATGATATGAAGACGCTAAAGAAAGAAGAATTACTGTTTCATTTGGATGATGTATAGAAGCATTTTCTAATACTTGAATTGCCTCTTCAAACCTTTCTTGACTTTGATATATTTCTCCTAAAGCAAGAAATGCTCTACTTACGAACGGTGTTTGCTCCGTTAATTGTAAGGTAATCTTTTCTGCTTTTCTTTCTTCCCCTGCTTTAAAGAATACTTGTGCTTGCAGAAGAAGAGTATCATAATCATCTGGTAGTTCTCGAACCATTTGCTTCGTTAATTCCAAAGCATCTCTTAACATATCTTCTTCCTCGCACTCAACGAAAAGATTTACAAGTTGCTTCGCTACTTCATAATCCCATTTATTTTCTAGTGAGGTGTGCAGAATCTCTATCGCTTCTTTATTCATCTCTACATTCTCATAAAATAGCGCAAATCGCTGTGCTGCCATACTATTTTTCGGATTTAACTTTAAAGAGATTTCATATAAATCAATTATCATAGTAACCATTGAAATTTCTTTCGCACGATTTTTCATACGATAAAAAGCTCTCGTAATGATAGATCGTTTCGGCTGTTCATGCAGCTGGCGTTCAATCCATATTTCCGTAACCGCAGCTGCAGCATACATGAATGCTGTACTTCTTTCTGCTTTTTTCACCTTTAACGTATGAAGAAAATCTCGTATGTTAGACAATTTTTTATGTTGCTCTACTGCTTTTACATAAACATCAAATATACGTTCATTATCAAAATCTTTTTGTATTACTTTCATTGCAACTTCAATTGCTTTTACATTTCTTTTTTTCACTAATACTTTTGCATAATGATATAGAACTTCTATATGCTCACCATCTAATTGTAGCGCGTATTCAATCTGTGCTTGTTCTTTATCTATTTCATTCATCGCACCGTACACATATGCAATCGCATCTAAACGCCATATTTCAGGTACTTCTTCCGCTAATTGTTCTAGTTCAGTCAACAATTCTTCCTGAAGATTCATATCTACTGAAAGCTGTGCCAAATATTCCATATTAATATGCAACGGCTCTTCTTTCATCGCCTGAACCATATGACTTTGTTCTTTAAAACGGTTTTCTTCTTTTTCGTATATTTCCGCAAGCTGTAAATGTACACCTACGAAATTCCCATCAAGCTCTAAACATGTTTCATACGCTTGTTTTGCTTCCGTCAATTGTCCTAATGCCATAAGTGTTTCACCAATTCGGTAATACGGTAATGCCGTTTCCTTTTGTTCTATCGCCTTACTATATCTTTTCATCGCTTGGCCGTACTGTCCAATAGATTCATATAAAATACCTGCATAACAACCGTACTCACTTACTTCATTTCTTTCTTTGTGTAACGTTCTTAAAAACGCTATACCTCGTTGTACAAATTCCGTTCCTTTAATTCGATTCACATATTCATCTAACGCACTTGCTACATTATAATCACTTTTCTTTATACCATTTTCTAACTTAGATAGCGCTACTTTAAACCCTTCTTCATTTCCACCAAGTTCAATTTCAGCATCCCATAAAACCATTCCTGCATTCATGAGGAAATCTTGGCTCTTTTCAATTTGCTTCTCAAGACCAAGAATATATTCTTTTGCTTCCTTGTATTGTTCTCTTGCCATATAAACTTGTGTAAGTCCGAAGTGAGAATAAACATCCTCATCATTTTCTTCTAAAGCACGATTATACAATACTTCTGCTTCTTCCAAGCTATCATTTTGAAAATGATAGTCACCTAATTTTACGTAAAGAGATGCTTTATCATCACAATTCTCAATACCGTTTAATAAAATTTCTTTCGTACTTTCCTCATCCTTCAAATCAGATTCGTATATTTCCGAAAGTTTTGTATAAATGTAAGGTGCATTACTATCCAAATGAATCGCTACTTTAAGCCCTTTTATTGCTAAATATAATTTTCCTAGTCGATGTGCACATCTCGCTCGTTCATACCATACATGTGCTTCATATTTATATTCTTTTAACAAGTCATTAAAGATTTCATATGCTTCTTCATATCTTTCTAAATCTATTAATATTATACCGTGATTCGTTAAAGTAAACCTTTCAGGACTACGCTCTAACGCAACTTGAGAGTATTGCAATGCTTTTTCAGATTGATCAATATACATATAGGATAAAGCGAGAAAACTCCAAGCAATAGGCTGATCTGCGTCTAATTGTAACGATGAACGAAAGCTTGAAATTGCTTCTATATAACTTTCCTGCTCAAAAGCATATCTTCCATTTATCAAATGATATAATGCACGATTATTTTTCTTCTCAACGCTTGTCAGCATTTGCTCGGCTTTGTCTACTTCCTGAAGACGAATAAAACACTGTGCACCATGCAATTTAACAAAGTCCGAGTTCGGAAACTTTTCCATTAACTTATCGATACAATATAAAATAAATTCTTTATCTACTTCAACATCTAAGTGCTTTATCGTATATAACCACGTATTTGGATTATCACTCGTTTCTTTTAAAAATTGTACTAAGTTACTAATTCCCTCTTTGTCATGTTCATCTAAATGATCCGTAAGAGAAAAAATAGATTTAAAATAACGATTTTCTTCTTCACTTAGAAACGCTAGTTGCTCCTTCTTTTCTTTCGGAACAAACGTGATTGCTAAACAGCCTGTATAACGATATTTTTCTTGTAATTTACTATATTCCACAAGAACTGGTTCTATAAAGTTTGGATCTTGAACATAGAAAGCTTGCAATGTATCATCATATCCAGATAGAACTTGTACGTGTGAAGCATGCTCAATATCTATACTTAATAAAACAGGAATTCCTTCGTCAATCAGTCTCTTATAATTCTCTTCATTCCCTTTAAAATAACGATATTCATAACCTAATTCTTCTAAATAAGAAACAGTATCTGAAAACTTCGAACCTGTCATATCAAAAATAAACTCTGCTATTTCATCTTGTGTACGTTTCTCTCCCCATATACGCAACATCATCTCTAAACTTGTCGGAACACAATAATTATCCTTTTGTACAATAGGAACTATCGGCAAGTGAACCTTTTTTCCATCCGGATTTTTTTCTAAATTATGATATAAAGATTCTTTTAAACTCTTTTCTTCTCTTAATAGCTTTTGTAAATCTGCAAACTTATTCATTTTGTACAACGCTTCTGCACGTAAATGTACAAAGTAAGTATTATAGGCATGATATGGCAGCTGAGTATTTATGTTATCTATTACCGCTAACATTTCTTCATATTGCTCTAAATCTAATAAATACTTTACCTTCTCAAAATGAAAATATGGTACTTGTGGAAACTTTACAATCGCATCATCAATTAACTGTATTGCACGTTTTTGTTCCCCTTTATTCGCATACAATTGTGATAATAAATAGGTAGATAACTCTTCACAATCTTCATGCTGTATGCCAGCAATAAATTGTTCTTCCGCTTTCTCCCATTCACCTGTATGCATATAAACGTAGCCCCATTTATCAAAGACTGCACGTGTACTGTACTCCTCTGCTTTTTTCATATACATTAGCGCTTCTTCGTTTCGTTTCATTTCTAAAAGACATCGTACTAACGTAAAATATGTTTTCGCTAAAAAATCTGCATCTATTTCTTCTTTACCTAACTCTTCTAAAGAAGATTTTAACAACTGCTCTGCTTCAAGAATTTTTCGCTCATCAATT
This sequence comes from Bacillus cereus group sp. BfR-BA-01382, assembly GCF_022663475.1. Taxonomy (NCBI): domain Bacteria; kingdom Bacillati; phylum Bacillota; class Bacilli; order Caryophanales; family Bacillaceae; genus Bacillus; species Bacillus cereus group sp. BfR-BA-01382. Next base: position 537 of record NZ_JAKUFQ010000048.1, on the reverse strand, counting down.
AACTCATCACAATATAAAGAGAGCGTTCTCATATTTGGGAATTTTTTATAAGCGTAGCGAATGAGAAATGAACTGCATTGGTGCATAAGCCCTTCATCAGTAAGGCGAATTAATATATCAAACTCCTTATGCGAAGGAATATTGGCAAGCCAATTCTTCACATAGGATAAAGTATTCGTTTCTTTTATATATGCAATTTCATTATTTATTTCCTGTAATCCGTCTACAAATCTCTTATCTTTCAAACAAGTTTCTAATTGCTTAAAATCTAGCATGCATTCACCTCGAATTTATATTTATACTGCTACTTGCTTAGATTTTACACACCATATAGTATGTATTCAACTAAAATCTCTTATAATGGATGGTATTAATTAATATTATTCAAATTTATAACAAAATATAGTAAAAATGATTGTTTTTCTCTGTATTTTGTTTGATTATATAGAATAACGTAACATGTATATCCTATCTTTTGTCAGTTAAAAACAGTACATGAAATTATACCGGCGATAATTTAAATATATCAGCGATTCT
>NZ_JAKUFQ010000047.1:0-41000 GCF_022663475.1 Bacillus cereus group sp. BfR-BA-01382 | reverse complement strand
TTAGTTATAATTAGTTATAATTAGTTATATCAAAACGAAAGGGGATTTTTTTATGAATAAATTTACATTACGTTCTATTGGGGCACTTATACTTTCTTTCCTTCTTATATTTAGTGCTGCTTGTACAAGTGGGGAAAAGAATACAAAGTCAGCTGCTAAAGAAGATAAAACAGTTGAACTGACTATCTCAGCTGCTGCAAGCTTACAAGATGCATTAAAAGAAATTGAAAAACAATATAAAGAAAAAGAGCCAAATATCAAACTTTCTTTTAACTTCGGTGCTTCTGGAGCACTTCAACAACAAATTGAACAAGGTGCACCTGCTGATTTATTCTTCTCTGCAGCAGAAGATAAATTCCAAACCCTTGTAAAGAAAGGATTCATTAATGAAAAAGAAGGGAAAAATCTTCTTGGAAATGAACTAGTTCTAGTCATCCCTAAAGATAGTTCTCTTACAAAATTTCAAGATTTAAAAGATGAGAAAATCAAAAAAATTGCACTTGGTACACCTGAATCTGTACCTGCTGGAAAATATGCAAAGGCTTCTCTAACACACGAAAACCTTTGGAATGATGTTCAAAATAAAGTCGTATTTACAAAAGATGTTCGCCAAGTGTTAACATATGTAGAAACAGGGAATATCGATGCTGGTATCGTATACAAAACAGATGCTCTCATTTCAGATAAAGTAAAGATTGGTGAAACAGCAGCAGCTACTTCTCATGAGCCAATCCACTATCCTTTAGGTGTTATAAAGGAATCTAAACATAAGAAAGAGGCGACTTCATTTTATGAGTATTTGCAGTCAAAAGATGCACAATCTATCTTTAAGAAATATGGATTTACAGTCCTGTCGTAATTACTATGAGCATTGATGCTATTATATCGCCTGTCTTTCTATCTTTAAGAGTAGCTGCGTGTGCCACTATTCTCGTTACAATTTTAGGGACGATTGTCGGGCGAGCACTAGCTCGCTCCTCATGGCGATATAAAGTACTATTAGAAACCATATTTTTATTACCAATGGTACTTCCACCAACTGTTATCGGCTTCTTTCTCATTATCATCTTTGGAAACAACAGCCCGATCGGAAGGTGGGTTGAATCATTATTTCAGCAGTCTATTATGTTCACATCTACCGCTGCGATCATCGCTTCTACAGTTGTTGCATTTCCGCTTATGTACCAATCAGCGAAAACGGGATTTTCTATCGCAAATGTACAAATTGAAGAAAGTGCTCGTGACCTTGGCGCAAGTGAATATCAAGTTTTTCTGCACGTTACACTTCCGCTCGCATTTCCTGCATTACTAAGCGGGATGATTTTGAGCTTTGTCCGCGCGCTCGGTGAGTTTGGTGCTACACTCATGTTTGCCGGGAACATTCCTGGTAAAACACAGACAATCCCAACTGCAATTTACATGGCCATTGACGCAAGTAATATGCAACTCGCCTGGACACTTGTGGTTATCACTATTAGTATGTCACTCCTATTTCTGCTATGTATTCAGCTTATTAACAAAAGAATTACTAACCTTTAAAGCAGCTTTTTTGGAAGCTGCTTATTTATTTCTTAGGAAATAAATAAGTCGTTGGGAAATAACTGAATTTTACCTCTTATTGAAATATACATTTTATTTGAATTCACTTTCTAAAATAGGCAATTTCCTGTTATTATATGGAGGTGTTTCAAAAAATGAAGAAATGAAAACGCATTTATATCGTGAATTCTTCATCCTGTTTTAGCGATCGGTAATCTTCTACTCTATTAGTGGGGCATTACCGATCGTTAGAACGATATGTAATTATATTGGTATAGGAAACCGAAGGGAGTCTTGTAATGGACATTTTATTAGCGCTTCTTCCTGCAATTGCATGGGGAAACATCTTATTAGTAAGCGTAAAAATGGGCGGTGGTGCATATAGCCAAACGGTAGGTATGACAATCGGTGCTCTATTCTTCGCAACAATTATGTATGTATTTACTCAACCAGCTTTAACAATGACAGTCTTAATTGTTGGTTTTATTTCAGGTTTATTCTGGGCTTTAGGACAAGTAAACCAATTAAAAACAGTTGAAAAACTAGGTGTTTCAACTACCGTAACAATTTCTACTGGTATGCAACTTGTTGCAACTTCTATCTTTGGGGTTATCGCTTTCCGTGAATGGACTACTACGACAACAATTGTTCTGGGAACGATTGCAATCCTATTAATCGTAGTTGGTGTTGTATTCACATCACTAGATGATAAAGAAAATGCTCAGCCACCAGGACAATTGAAAAAAGGACTTCTTACTTTAATTGTTTCTACTTTCGGCTATCTTGTATATGTAATTATTATTCGTTGGTATAATATCGATGGTTGGTCTGCTATTTTACCACAAGCAGTTGGTATGTTTGTTGGTGCGGTTGTACTGACGTCTAAACATAAACCATTTAACAAATATGCAATTCGTAATGCTTTATCCGGTTTACTATGGGGAACGGGAAACTTATTCTTACTTCTTTCATTACCACGTGTCGGAGTAGCAACAAGCTTCCCATTATCTCAAACTGGAATCGTTATCTCAACATTCGGTGCAATTGTCTTCTTAGGTGAAAAGAAAACAAAACGTCAATTGATCTTTATTGCACTAGGCAGTGTTTTAATTATCGGCGGTGCTGTATTACTTGGTATGACAAAAGCATAATCTTATATTCTATCAGTAAACCCCTGAAGCATATATGCTTCAGGGGTTTTTCAATTCTAATTATTTTCTAGATATAATTATTTGTATGTTCTTGCCCCTTATAATTGCTCTTCCACTCTAGCAAACCAGCTACACATATAAAGAGATTAATAACAGCTAATATTAGTATGACGTAGAAACCAGTATAAGTAATAGCCCTTTCCTTTACCATGAATTTCCGCCTTCTCATTATCCATTCCATCTACGGTAAGTCTTTTCTTTTTACAAAATTCTCTTAAAGATGATATCGTTTTTATAACATATCTCTACTAGAAAGGAATAAAGGATATGCTAACTAAACATCGAATTTTATTTATTGGTGCCGGTCGTATGGCCGAAGCTATATTTTCCGGATTACTTAAAACAAGCAAAGAGTACATCGAAGAAATTATCGTCTCTAACCGAAGCAACGCAGAAAAACTAAAACAGTTACAACATCGATATAATGTGTCTACTGCAACAGATTGGAAGCAGCATGTTACATCTGTCGATACGGTTGTTTTAGCAATGCCACCTTCTGCTCATGAAGAGTTATTAGCTGAGCTATCTCCGTTAATATCAAATCAACTTGTCGTAACAGTAGCAGCTGGCATTGGACCATCTTATTTAGAAGCTAGACTCCCAAAAGGCACGCCTGTTGCTTGGATTATGCCTAATACAGCTGCTGAAATTGGAAAGTCTATCTCCTTATATACAATGGGACAATCAATAAAAGAGATGCATCAAGAAACCCTGCAACTGCTTTTAAGAGGTATTGGTACTTCGCAACTTTGTACTGAGGAAGAAGTTCATCAGCTTACTGCAGTTACTGGAAGTGCACCAGCCTTCCTTTATTACTTTGCTGAAAGCTTGATTGAAGCAACAAAAAGTTATGGAGTCGATGAAGAAACCGCAAAACATCTTGTCATTCAAATGATTTCTGGCTCTGCTTCTATGCTCGAACAAACGCAAGATCCAGCTAACCTCCGCGAACAAGTAACAACGCCAGGTGGTTCCACAGCTGAGGGTCTCAAAACTTTATATGAATATAATTTTTCAGAGGCAATTCAAAAAGCAGTAGAAGCAACAAACAAAAAAGCTAGGGGGAAATAATATGACTTTAACAAGTTTAAAGGACTATACAACATTACATAACGGTGTAAAAATGCCTTGGTTTGGTTTAGGTGTTTTTAAAGTAGAAGATGGTTCAGAAGTAATTGATTCTGTAAAAGCAGCAATTAAAAATGGCTACCGCAGCATCGATACTGCAGCAATCTATCAAAATGAAGAAGGCGTTGGACAAGCGATTCGTGAATCCGGTGTTTCACGTGAAGAATTATTTATTACCTCAAAAGTATGGAATAGCGATCAAGGATATGAAACAACACTTCAAGCATTTGAAACTACATTAGAGAAATTAGGTCTAGAATATTTAGATTTATATTTAGTACATTGGCCTGTAAAAGGGAAATATACCGAATCATGGAAAGCATTAGAAAAGCTTTATAAAGATGGCCGTGTTCGCGCTATCGGTGTGAGTAATTTCCACATTCACCACTTACAAGACGTATTTGAAATTGCTGAAATTAAGCCAATGGTCAACCAAGTGGAATATCACCCACGTTTAGCACAAGAAGAGTTACACGCTTTCTGTAAAGAACATAATATCCAGCTTGAAGCTTGGTCACCATTAATGCAAGGACAACTACTAGATAATCCAACGTTACAAGAAATTGCGACAAAATATAATAAATCAACTGCGCAAATTATTTTACGCTGGGATTTACAAAACGAAGTTGTAACAATCCCTAAATCAATTAAAGAACATCGCATTATTGAAAATGCAAACATCTTCGACTTTGAATTAAGTGCTGATGATATGAAAGCAATTCAAGCTTTAAATGAAGATCGTCGCGTTGGTCCAGATCCAGATAACTTTAACTTCTAAGCGAAAAACCACTGCCATATGCAGTGGTTTTTTCATTTGAGATAACTGAAAATTTAAACTATATTCCATTTGGTTGACACTTCATTGTTCAAGGTGTAAGATTTTGAATTATCAAAGAAACACAAAAATTAATAAAATTTATTCGTTTACTCATTGTATCAAGAGAGGTGGAGGGACTGGCCCTTTGAAACCTCGGCAGCAGGTTCATTTTGAATACTGTGCCACTTCCTGCAAGCTTTATGCTTGAAAGATAGAATGAGGGACTTCGTTTATATACGGGTGCATAACTTGTACGTAAAAATCCCTCTTTCTCAATATGAAAAGAGGGATTTTTTATTTTTCATTTCCCTCATCATCCTCCAAACTTAATTATTTAGGAGGAAAATCAAATGAAAAAGAAGTTTGTACCCGGTATTGCATCAGTTGTAGGAGTAAGTATTTTATTAACTGGTTGCGGTAGTTATAAAAACGAAGCAAGCGGAGCAAATGCAAAAGACGAGGCACCTAGCAAACAGGTTTTAAATTTATCTTCACCTACTGAAATACGAACAATGGATACGGCCCGTGCTACAGATACTGATTCTGGTCAAGTAATGAGAAACGTATTTGAAGGTTTGTATAATCTTGGTGAAGGTAACAAACCTTTCCCTGGCGTTGCAAAATCTCATGAAGTAAGTGGCGATAAAACAAAATACACATTCCACCTGCGAGATTCAAAATGGTCAAACGGCACTCCTGTTACAGCGAAAGATTTTGTGTTCGCTTGGCAGAGAGCCGTAGATCCAGCAACAGCCTCTGAATATGCATTTCTATTCTTTGATATTAAAAATGCAACAAAAATTAACAACAAAGAACTTCCAGCCGACCAACTTGGTGTAAAAGCAGTTGATGACCATACGTTTGAGGTAGAATTGGAGCGTCCTGTTCCGTATTTTATTAGCTTAACAGCGTTCCCAACATTTCTACCAATTAACGAGGAATTCTTTAAAGCACAAGGTGATAAGTACGCTTTAGAAGATCATACAATCTTGTACAATGGAGCTTTTACACTAAGCGATTGGAAGCACGAACAAAGCTTTAAATTCAAGAAAAACCCTACCTATTGGGATAAAGATACTGTCAAACTAGAAGAAATCAATTTTAACGTCGTAAAAGAAAAATCAACAGAAGTAAATTTATTCGAGTCAAAACAATTAGATCGTATAAAACTAACATCTGACTTTGTCGATAAATATAAAAAGGATGCTAACTTTAAAGAACGTCCAAACGTAGGCGTACAATTTTTACGTATGAATCAACAAAACAAAGTACTTCAAAATGTTTCTGCACGCCAAGCAATTAATCAAACAATTGATAGAAAATCCTTTGTAAATACGTTATTAAATGATGGCTCTACATCAACACTTGGTCTCGTTCCAAAAAACTTTGCAAAAGGACCTGAAGGAAAAGACTTCCGTACTGCAAACGGCGATTTAACAAAAGTTGATACAAAATCTGCACAAGAGTTATGGAAAAAAGCTAAACAAGAGCTTGGTTCTGAAAAGATAACATTAGAATTATTAACGAGTGATGCTGACCTTGATAAGAAAACTGGTGAATTCTTAAAAGGGCAACTAGAAAAGAATTTAGATGGATTAACAGTAAATATAAAACCGCAACCGCGTAAGCAACAAGTTTCGCTTTTATTAAAAAGTGACTACGAAATCGGAATTGACGGCTGGAGCCCTGACTTTGCGGATCCAATTACATTCCTTGAGCTATTTACAACGAATAACCCTTATAACTTAGATCATTACTCTAATAAGGAATTCGATGAAACAATAGCAAAAGTGAAAACAACTTTAGCTGGTGATGAAAAAGCTCGCTGGGAAGCATTACTAGCATCCGAGAAAATATTATTTAAAGACTCTGTTATCGCTCCTCTTTACCAAAAAGGCGAATCTTATTTAGAACGTTCTTATGTGAAAGGAATTGTGCAAGTAGACTTTGCGGGTCAATTAAATTTCAAGTGGGCAAAAATTGAAAAATAAAGTAAAACCGTAATAAGTGAGGGTTCTTCATCCCCACTTATTATTAGCCCACACCAATTGTTTTTTTAGCAAAATATATTAAAAGCAGGTTCTCTCACACAAGAGAATCTACTTTTTTAATATATTATTCTAAGAAATTAACATTCTATTTTTATTATTGACATATAGTTCTTTCCAGTGTTAATATTCTAAATAATCAAAGAAACAAAATATTTCACCATCAAAATATAATGTCTACTACGTTGAAACATATAACGATAGATTATAGCTCAACATGTATATACATATAGAACACCTGATTACCTATAAACAAATATTTATAATAGGTTTCATCTCCTTCTATAGCTACTTCAAGACATGGACATTATGACGTTACGAACAACACATTTAGGGAGGAACGAACAATGAAGAAAAAAGTTGTACCTGTTGTTGCATCTGTTTTAGGGGCAAGTCTATTACTAACTGCTTGCGGGGGAAATAAAGATAATGCAGGCGGAGCGAAAGCAAACGATAAAGTACCTGATAAACAAGCAATTAACTTATCATTCGCTTCAGAAATTCCAACAATGGATGTTGCAAAAGCAACGGATGGGGAATCCATGAATGTAATGCGCAATGTTTTTGAAGGTTTATATGCAATGGGAGAAGATAATAAACCGATTCCTGGTGTTGCTGAGTCGGTTGACATTAGTCCCGATAAAACAAAATATACATTCCATCTGCGTGATTCAAAATGGTCAAACGGTACTCCTGTTACAGCAAAGGACTTCGTCTTTGCTTGGCAACGTGCCGTAAATCCTGATACAGCAGCTGAATACGCATTCTTATTCTTCGATGTACAGAATGCGAAACAAATAAACCAAAAACAATTACCAATTGATCAACTAGGGGTCAAAGCTGTTGATGACAAAACGTTAGAAGTACAACTAGACCGTCCTGTTCCTTACTTCTTAAGCTTAACGACATTCTCAACATTCTTGCCAATTAATGAAGAGTACTTAAAGTCTCAGGGCGATAAATACGGTTTAGAAACAAATCATTTAATTTACAACGGTGCTTTCACATTAGATAACTGGAAACACGAACAAAGTTTCCAATTGAAGAAAAACCCTAACTATTGGGATGCTAAAACGGTAAAATTAGAAGAAATCAACTTCAATGTCGTTAAAGATAAGTCTACAGAAGTGAATTTATATGATTCAGGACAAATTGATCGCGTTGCTTTAACTGCAGAGTTTGTTGATAAATATAAGAGCGATCCAAACTTCAAGGAACGCGCTGAAGTCGGCATTCAATTCTTACGACTAAATCAGAAAAATGAAACATTAAAAAATCAACATGCACGCCTTGCTATTAACGGCGCAATGAATAAAAAAGCATACGTAGAAACAATTTTAAATAACGGTGCTGTTCCAGCTGAAGGAATGGTTCCTGCGAAATTTGCAAAAAGTCCAGAAGGCAATGACTTCCGTAAAGAAAATGGAAATCTAGTCAAGGATGATGTGAAAACAGCGAAAGAAAACTGGAAAAAAGCAAAACAAGAACTTGGTACTGACAAAGTAACAATCGAACTATTAACAAGTGACAATGCTTTAGCTAAAAAGACTGGTGAATATTTAAAAGGTGAGTTAGAAAAGAACTTAGATGGATTAACAGTGAATTTAAAACCGCAACCACGTAAACAACAGTTGAAACTACTATTAAGTGGTGACTATGAAATTGGTATTGACGGCTGGGGCCCTGACTTCGCTGATCCAATTACATTCTTAGATTTATTTACAACAGATAGTGCTTATAACTTCGATAAGTACTCTAACAAAGAGTACGATGAGCTCATTCATAAAGTGAAAACAGATTTAGCTGGCGATGAAAAAGCACGCTTTGAAGCAATGAAGCAAGCTGAAAAAATTCTATTACAAGACGGCGCTGTCGCTCCTTTATACCAACAAGGTCGTTCTTACTTACAACGCTCTTTCATTAAAGGACTTGTAACGACTGACTTCGGCGGTGAATTTAACTATAAGTGGACAGAAGTTGCAAAATAACAAAAGTAAAAGGTATCCTACGAAGGATACCTTTTACTTTTATACAACTTTAACTACAGAGCTTCCTCTTCCCTTTACCATTCCTTTTATAGCTAAAGTCGTCACTGCTACTAATTGTGTAACCAATACAATAACTAATAATGAAATAATATTTCTCTCTAAACTAACTCCTCCGAATATTATTGTATAATAGCCATTTGCTGCATATGTTGCTTGAAATAATTCACCGATCGTTTGATACGTTTTAGAAAGCATTTCAGTACCTCCTCACAACTTCAATTTACCATATACATACAAATCATTTTTGATTTAAATTGCGGATGAGCCCTTGTGACTGCAGGATAATAATTTATTTTCAACACATACATAATTACATGTTTTTGGGAAAAACTTGTATAGAACGAATTTACATAAGGAGGAATTTATAATGAGAATTCTACTATCAGTTTTATTAGCTCTTATGCTAGTACCTGCATTAACAGGATGTAAAGCCCCTGCAAAAGAAGACACAACTTCTAATAAAAAGACGACTGAAGAAGCAAAAAATGAGGCTCCTGCAGATTTAAAACTAAACTTTAATGAATTTAGTTTAGATGCAGACTATCAAGATACGAAGAAAGACTACGAAGCTGATTATAAGAATGTAGCCGCTGATAAGAAAATGGAAGCAAAGCTTGAAGACCATAAAACAAATGCAAAGTTTACAGGTGACGAGGCTATTACAAAATTAAGCCCACTTCTACAAGAATTAAAATTTGATAAAGATACTCCTGACCAAGAAGTAATCGATCAAGTAGTGAACGTGTTCAAACTTGATAAAGACTACCAAAAATTCGATTTAGAAGTTGTCTTCTCTGATGGAACGAAAAAAGAATATAAAAGAGAAATAAAATAAAGAAGTAGGCGATTGCCTACTTCTTTATTTTTGCATATCTTAAATCTGGTTTAGATCCAACATAATATTGAAGTCCAGATACCGTTTGTTTTTGTAAATAGGAATCCGACGGGAATATAATTGGAATTAATGGTGAATCTGTAAACATAATATCTTCCGCTTTATGCAATAAGTCAAAACGCTTATCTTCATTTTGTTCAACTTCTGCTTCCTTCACTAAAGCATCAAATTCTTTATTATGCCATTTTGCATAATTGTTTGGACCATCACCTGCATATAAATCTAATTTAGTAATTGGATCTAATAAAGAACCGCCCCATCCCATATAAGCCAATTGGAAATCACTTTGCTTATATGTGTCGATGTAACTCTTCCACTCTTTATTTTCTAATTTAATATCTACGCCAAGATTTTTCTTAAACATTTCTTGCATTGCTTCTGCTACTTTTTTATGTTGTGTATCTGTAGTGAATTTTAATGTTACTTCAGGTAATGTAGACCAGCCTTGTTCTTTCATGCCTTCTTCTAATAATTTTTTCGCTTCTGCTGGATCAAATTTAACGTAACCACCTTTTTCTTTACGGAAATCACGCCCACTTTGTGTTTTTGCTCCTTCTGGAACGAATGCATTTGCTTCTTGTGCATTGTTTTTATACAGTTTTTCAACAATAAACTTACGATCAACTGCTAATGAGAATGCTTTACGTACTTTCGCATTTGTGAATGGCTCTTTTTCTACGTTAAACGAATAAATATAAGATGAAAATCCTGCAACACGTTTATATTCTTTATTTCCTTTTTCTTTTTCAATCATTTCTTGCGGTAAACCGCTTAGTAAATCTAATTCTTTTGATTTATATAATTGGTACGCTGTTTTAGAATCTGGAATAATACGAAACTCAATTTCTTTTAATGTTACCTTTTTATCATAGTATTCTTTATTTTTTTGTACTGTAATAGCCTGATTATGCTTCCATTCTTTTAATGTGAATGGCCCGTTCGTAATTAACTCTTTTGGATCTGTTTTTAATTTATTATTATCATCAATCGACTTTTTAGCTAATGGAATAAATAATGAGCTTGCTAATTTCTGTTTAATAGAAGCAACTGGATGTTCAAGAGTTACCTTTAATGTTTGAGGATCAACGACTTGAATACCAACTTGTCCTTCTTCACCTTTTCCAGTATTGTATGCCTCTGCCCCTTTAATAAAATACATTTCTGTTGCATTCATAGAACCCGTTTTCGGATTCAATAATCGCTTCCATGCAAATTCAAAATCATTTGCTGTAATAGCAGAACCATCTGACCATTTAATATCTTTCTTTAAATGAATTGTATACTCAGTTCCATCAGCATTTACTTCTTCTTTCTCTGCTAATTCATTTTGATATTTCCCATCACTATCTTGCGTATATAAGCTTGAGAATAAATGTCCAATTACATAACCTGACGTGCTATCTGTCGCAATAGCGGAATCAAGTGTATATGGATCGCTACCAATATTCGTTACTAATCGATCTCCTTCTCCCTTACCAGCACTCGCCTTTTGCGTCTCTTTCTTACCGCAAGCGACAGAAGTAATTGCTAAAACAGTCATAATGACAAACAGTAAAAACTTCTTCATCCTACATTCTCCTTTAACCTGAAATTTTTGGTGTTGATGCCAATAGTGTTTTTGTATAAGAATGTTGTGGATTACAGAACACTTCGTCCGTATTTCCAAATTCAACAAGTTCTCCTTTATATAAGACAGCCACTTTTTCACATAAATAGTGAACCATCGGCAAATCATGTGCGATAAATAAATATGTATAGCCTTGTTCCTTTTGAATCTTTTGCAGCAGATGTACAATTTGAATTTGCAATGAAACATCTAATGCTGAAATTGGTTCATCAAGAATCAATACTTCTGGCTCACACAATAACGCTCTTGCAATAGCAATTCGTTGACGTTGTCCTCCGCTAAATTCGTGCGGATAGCGATCGATATATCGTCTATCTAATCCCACACGTTCTAGCGCATCACCTGCTACTTTATCCTTTAATCCTTTATCACCTAAACCGAATGAAATATAACCCTCCGTTACGCTATCGCGTACTTTCCAGCGCGGATTTAATGCTGCTGTGGAATCTTGAAAAATGAACTGTACTTTCTGTAAAAAATCTCGCCTATGAGCTGATTTCAGCTTGTGAACGACTTGACCGTTATAATCAATTTCACCAGACGTTGGACTCTCAATCCCTGCTATGAGCTTTCCAAGTGTTGTTTTTCCTGAACCACTTTCACCAATAATGCCAAGTGTTGTTCCTTTCGGAATAGAAAGTGATATGTCTTTTAACGCTGTGATTTCTTTACTTTTACTTCCATACGTTTTCGTTACTTGCTTTATAGTAATTAAATCTGTCGTCATGAGGCATTCACCTTCTCTTTTGATTTCGCTTTATTATGCTCTAGAACATGTTGCCAACAATGTGAACTATGCTCCTTAGAATATGTGGTTCTCTCTGGAAAACGATGAATACATTCTTTTATCGCTACTGGACAACGATTTACAAAAGGACAACCAAAGCTATTTAATGTTTCAATGGAAGGTGTCGTTCCTTCTATAGCACGTAATACCTTTTCGGAATCATCCATATTCGGAATTGCTTGTAATAAACTTTTCGTATATGGATGTTTAGGAGAACCTATTACCTCCTGTATCGTTCCTTTTTCAACAACACGTCCCCCGTACATAACAACTACTCGATCAGCTACTTCACGTACAAGTGCCAAATCATGTGTAATTAATAAAATACTCGTATTTTGTTTTTCTTTTCTTTCTTTTAATAGCCCCATAATTTGTTTCTGAATCGTTACATCTAACGCTGTTGTCGGCTCGTCTGCAATTACAAGCTTTGGGTGACAAGCAAACGCAATTGCTAAACAAATACGCTGCCTCATACCTCCGCTTAATTGATGTGGGTACTGTTCAAAGCGTTTCTCTGCTTCATGTATCCCTAAACCCGTTAACAAGTTAATCGCAATTTCCTTTGCTTCTCTTTTCGATTTTTTCCCATGTTGCAAAACTACTTCTGTAATTTGTTTGCCTACCTTCATCGTTGGGTTTAAAGATGAAAGCGGATCTTGAAATATAAAGGAAATATCTTTTCCGCGAATTTGATTCCATTCTGACTCTTGTAAATTCGTTAATTCATTTGCTTGGAAAGCTATATTCCCATCATCGATATGAATAGATTCTTGATTTAATCCGACAATAGATTGTGCTGTAACACTTTTTCCTGAACCACTTTCTCCTACAAGTGCAACGATTTCACCTTCATTAATAGAAAAGGAAACATGCTTCACAATTGCTTGCTTACTATTCTCTTTTTCAACGGTCAATGTTACGTTTTCTAAAGATAAGAGCTGTGCCATGTTTTTTCTCCTTTCGATTCCGTTTTACAATCTTCGGATCAATTGCATCTTGCAAACCATCACCAATTGCATTAAATGCAAACATAATGAGTGCAATCATGATTGCTGGGAAGAATAGCTGCCACCATTCTCCGCTCAATAATGTCCCAAGTGCATCATTCGTCATCGTCCCCCAGCTTGCTGCCGGTGATTGCACTCCTAGTCCGATAAAGCTTAAAAATGATTCTGAGAAAATAGCTGCTGGAATTGTAAATGATAAATTTACGATAATAATGCCTGTTAAGTTCGGAATGATATGTCCGTATATAATCTTCATATGCGATGTACCTAATCGCTCTGCTGCAATAACAAATTCTCTTTGTTTTAAAGACAAGACCTGCGCTCTAACGAGACGTGCCATGCCAATCCATCCTGTTAACGCAAGAGCGATTATAATTGTAAAAAGTCCTGGTTTCATCACGATCAATAGTAAAATAACAATTAATAAATATGGGATACCATATAACACTTCAATCCCTCGTATAATCCATTCATCTATTAACGTTCCAAGACGATTACGCCCTCTCACATATCCACTAAATCCACCAATCAGTACACCAAGCCCTATATCGAGGGCAGCTGCTACTAATCCAACTGTTAGTGAAATCTTCCCACCAGCCCAAGTACGTGCCCAAATATCTCTCCCTAGATCATCTGTTCCAAACCAATGTTCACTACTCGGCGGTAAATTTGTTGCCTTTTTTACTTGTTCACTCGCAGTAAATAAAGTTAAACTTTCGCCAATAAGCGAGAAAACAATAATTAGCAATAACGTCACTGTTCCTAAAACTGCGATTGGATTCGATATAAACTTACGAAACACTTCTTTCTTTCTGCTAATTGTTTGCTGATTTTTATTTATCGTTAATTCTTTTTTCTCTTCTTTCGTTAATAACTGTTCATTAATCTCATAAGCTCCCATTTAAATATCCCCCCTCCTTATGTAATAGAACGAATACGCGGATCAACAATGCGATGAATAATATCTGTAATGAAAATACAAGCAATTAATAACGCACTATAGAAAATCGTTGTTCCCATAATCACCGGATAGTCTCGGTTAAAAATACTATCTACAAAATATTTTCCTAGGCCAGGAATTGAAAAGATTTTTTCAATAACAAAAGTCCCTGTTAAGAGTCCAGCCATTAACGGTCCAACAAATGTAAGTACTGGAACAATCGCATTTCGAAGAGCGTGTCTTATAATAATCTTCTTAATTGGTATACCTTTTGCTCTTGCTAGCTTAATATAATCACTCTGCAGTACTTCGATCATATTAGAACGCACAAACCTTGTAATAACTGCGATTGGCCCTAACGCTAATGCAAAGGATGGCAATACCGTATGTTCGAATGTTCCCCAAGAGGCTACTGGTAAAAACTCAAATTGGATAGCGAATACTTGTATAAATAGTGGTGCTAAAATAAAACTTGGAATAGAAATACCTAAAATTGCGAGCAAACTCACACTATAGTCAATTACTCTCCCATGATATAGAGCAGCAAATGTCCCTGCCGCAATTCCTACTAACAATGAAATAACAAGTGCTTGTAGACCAATAATTGCTGATGGACCAAAGCCAGTTGTTATAATTTCTGATACACCTTGCCCGGTTGATTGAACCGATTCACCAAAATCAAAATGAACTACACCGTCTAAATAAGCAACATATTGATTCCATAACGGTTCATCAAGGTGATACTTCGCTCTCATGTTTTGGATCACTTCTTCAGGAAAGATTTTTGCATCTGATGAAAATGGATCTCCTGGAATAATATGCATAATTAGAAATGTCACTGTCGTAATAACCCATAGTGTGAACACCATAACCGATAATTTTTTAATTACATACACTTCAATAACCCCCTAAACACATGAATTTACTTTGTTTTATGAATGTACTTTTTCCATTACTCCCTTTTCTCTTTTTAGAATACAAAAAGCCTTGATCTTAAAAAATAAGATCAAGGCTTAACAAACAAAGGCCCATCACTTATCTTTCAAGACTTGCTTGCTGGAATTAGCACGGTGTTCCTATTACAGAACCCGCTGCTGAGGTGTCATAGGGCCAGTCCCTCTACCTCTCTGGATAAGTAAATTGCTATATTATTATTTGGTTCAAATTGTATATTTCGAATTATAATTCTGAAAAATTGAAAAGTCAATCGAATTGGATAAATTTAGAAAAATCAGTTTTTAATTCATTTATCGAAATTACAGTTTTCGGCTTATCATAAAAAGAAATGATGTTAAAGGAGTTATAAGATGGACCCCTTACTTCTTGCTACTATAGGATTACCCTTAACAATCGTTATACTTGTCATCATCGGCTCCTATAAACTCTTTATTAAAAAGAAACGTATTACTTCTTTTTATACTCCTTTCGATAATATTACCGGGCAAACTATTTCCGAATTTCACGAAGAACAGAAAATATTAGTATCTGAGGATGAAGACGGAGATGGCAAGAAGAAAAAATAACCTTGCACAGGCAAGGTTATTTTTTCGTTTCTGCTTGAAAACGTTTATAGTATGTCGATGCTGTTGCAAAGTTAATTTCTATATCACGAATCAACGATGAATCTTCTTCTTTAGCTAACTTCTGTAATTTTTTCATCGCTTGTTCTGATTCATTCAAGAAACCAACATATACCTCATGTTCTTGCTCTTTCGACTTCGGAACACGAATTTCTTTACGTATATGATCAATATCTTCTAACATGCTCGTTGTTACCTTTTGCACGTCTTCTTTATATGTTGCATTCGTTATTTCCTTACCGCCCTTTTCTTTTGCCACTTCAAATAACTGCAGCGCTTTATTAATTTCTTTATTCATTTTTATATCGTATTTTTCATGTACTGCAAGGTATTCTTTCATCTCTTCTGTTTGTTCAGTAGATTGCTCTACCTTTTCTTTCGGTTCTTTCGTATCTTTATTTCCATTACATCCTGCTAGAAGGATCATACTTCCCATTACAGCAATACCCAAAACCTTCTTCATCTCTTCTTCTCCTTTTATCTACAGCTATTACTCATTATAGTTTCTTTTATCTCCACTTGTTATTATACCGAGAACGCCCTACTTTTTACACTTAAGACGACATCGTAATATATATACCAACATGTTTGTCACAGTATCGTCACTTTATACAAATAACTTTTGCAATGCTTTACTACATCACCTTACAAAACTGTAAGCACACATAAAGAACAAACCATGCTAGACTTACATATGCATAACGCAAACATATGTAAGGTTTTAAGGAGAATCATCTATGTACAACACAATGCCTTTTATGGGAGAAGATATTCGTGTCCTTATTCGCGAAAAATCACTTCATATCGAAAATACAGAGAGCCTTCGCCGCGTATTAAAGAAGAAGCATGCTCCATTTAAGTTAGCTCAATATTTAAAACAACAACATACAAATCAATTTCATACCGTGCTAAATATATCGGATAAATCATTAACAATCGAAATCATCGGTCATGTCTACATTGGAAACTTTGCAGATACCTTAAAGGAAATCCCACGTATACCGAAGATTGCTCCTATTATCGTTAAAAAAGCGTATAAAATTACTGACCATACCGATATTATCGACTGTGGGGAAAAAGAAGTCGATAGTAATCGCTGGGTGTGGGATAAACTTGCTGTTTTATATGATACGATCATGAATAATATGTATGAGGTATTTCAAAGAAATGAAAAAAAGAACTGATTCAAACATTCCCTTTGAATCAGTTCTTTTTTGTTAAGCCTCTAAATTTTGCCTTTGTTGCAGTTCAAACTGCTTCTCACTTCTTCTGGCCATAAATAGATAACATAATACTGCTCCTACTTCACAAAGCGCAATAACAACACCCATCGGTAACGCTGTATTACTCCCACCAATACCTACTAGCGGAGCGACAAGCGCTCCTGAAATGAACTGTAATAAGCCTAATAAAGCTGACGCTGTTCCTGCAGCTTGCTTCTGATTTCTCATCGCTAATGAGAACCCAGTTGTTGATACAACCCCGACACTTGATACAACAAGGAATAACGAACATAAAACACCGATTAAACCTATTCCTAGTACGATTGTCAGTAGTAAAGATAGGCCACCAACAGCTGCGATAATAATACCAGCAACAAATAATGTCTTCTCATTCACTTTCCCCGCTAAACGACCCGTTACCTGACTAGCAATAATAATACCGATGCCGTTAATCGCAAAGAATAAACTAAATTGCTGTGGTGATGCTCCGTATATGTTCTGCAACACAAATGGTGAGCCCGAAATGTATGCAAACATTGCCGCTGTTACTAATCCTTGTGACAATGCATATCCCATAAACAGACGGTCCTTTAACAATTTTCCGTACGTCGCCAAAGTCCCTGACAAACCACCCGTTTCTCTTTCTTCAGGAGGTAATGTTTCACGCAATACAAAAGTAGCTGAGATTAACATGAATACGCTAATTGCTCCAAGAACGATGAAAACACCGCGCCACGTTGTAAACTGTAATAATTGCCCCCCAATAATCGGTGCCAAAATAGGTGCTGCTCCGTTTACTAACATAAGCAATGAGAAAAACTTCGTCATTTCAGAACCTGAGTACATATCACGTACCATCGCACGTGATATAACAATCCCGGCTGATCCTGAAGCTCCTTGTAGGAAGCGCAATAACACTAATGTCCAAATAGATGGCGCAACAGCACAAAGTAAAGAAGAAGCAACATAAATAATAAGAGCAATAATAAGTGGTTTGCGTCTTCCGTAAATGTCACTAATTGAGCCAACAAATAATTGTCCTACTGACAGCCCAAGCAGACAAGCTGTTAATGTAAGCTGCGCTAGGGATGCACCTGTTTGCAAGTCATCCGTTAACTTCGGTAATGAAGGCAAATACATATCAATAGATAATGGCCCAATCGCCGTAAGTGTTCCTAATACAAGAATCATCCATAACCTGTTTGCCTTTACAGGTTTATATATTTCGTGATTAACTTCATTCAATTTTTCAATTCACCCTTTCCTATACACACTGAATCGTAACAATTATAGTTACATCATAAACATACGTCAAGTACAGTGCATTTTCCTCTTTCATAATGTAAAAAAAGCGATAGAAATTCTATCGCTTTACTTTTTCACATTGCTATTCGTAAATTTAGATACTGAGGCCATCGTCTCTCCTGTATCTAAATATGTAATTTGAATTGGGTCTCCTACTTCTGTAAACATAGCATACGGGAATTTCTTCACCGGTATCATAAATACCTTTTGTTCATTCTCTAAAAGTACGTACACGATTGTATTTTCACCTGATTTCTCTTTATATACACGTTGTACAATACCTTCTTTTTGCGCTTCTTTTCCTGTTGAGGTTGGTCTAAAGGTATCACCATTACCGTTCATTACGTTTTTATAATTCTCAAGCGCTTCTTTCTGCGAAGAACCTGTCGCAAATATTTTTGCATTAGCAGCATATACAACTGTATGTGCACGTACTAGGCCTCCATCATCAACAACCGGAATAATCCAAGCTGGTTTACCGTATACGTTATAAATGACAGGCATTGTCCCATGCCATTTCTCTCTCTTAAAGGAATTATCCACTACTTCTGTAGCTGCTGAACCATCCATAATCCCCTTCACTTCTTTTCCATTATAGTAATATAGCTTGCCTGTGCGTGCATCTACTAATGAATAGCCTAGGGCTGAATCTACTCCTTCTTTTGGAGAAGTAAAGTCTGTAAAATAATATAGTGTTCCATCTTTACCAAAGATCGGGGTCACGCCTTCTTTCGTTCCCCACTCAGTCGGAATCTTCATATCAGTTTGCGAGAATTTCGTATTCCAAAATCCGTGAATATATTTACCAAAGTACGTATTTAACGTAGATGCAGTCTCATGATTTAATACACCATCAACAAATTTAGGTGCCTTTCCTTTATCATACCTTTTCACTTCACCTGTTTGTGCGTCTACTACGACAACACCCTCTACCTCAAATCCAGATCTTCCTGAAATAAATTCACCATACGTCATTGTATAATATGGTTTCCCTTTATCATCAACCTCAAATTTAGGTTTTCCTTTAAAGATTAAATCTGGTTCTGCTTGCCTTACCACACGCTCTAAATTATTACCAAAAAACATGCTTGGCACATATTTCATTTTATAACCGAGGTGCAGTTTCGCTTCCGCATCAGGATTTGTACCTGACATCGTTACATACCCTGGAATTGTCTCAGCTTTACGCGCTTTAAAAAATCCTGAAACTTCAATCGGCGCTACATATAAAGCTTCGCCGTTTACCATTTGTGGCGTTAATTCTCCTAGCTCAAAATAAGCTACTTTCGGAATATCACCAAATACTTTTTTCATCTTATTCTCCGCTGTCTTTGGCGGCACTGTAAACGGCTGGTCATTTTCAGTAAATGGCTCTGAAATATCTTTCTCTACCTTAACAACAGAATCATATTTCTTTTGCGAGATTACTATATCGTGCAAATAACCAAAGTAACCGTAACTTGCGAGTAAAATAAACATTAGAAGTCCTTTTAACGTACCTTCTAATTTACCTATTTGATCTTGTGAAAATAAAACAAGCCCAATTAAAATTGCTACTGCAACAGAATAATGAGTAAGAATCGAATCTACTCGATCATCAATTAGCCAAAAGTATTCATAGATTGCAATACCTATCCAAAATAAAACAGGAATAACTAAAATAGATGATTTCTTACCCTTTACAACCTTCTTATCTCCCTTCTTATCCACTGCTCGAAGCTTACTACTACTTCTTGTCCATGGAATCAAAAACAAAGTAAGAATAGCTAAAACTACAAATTTCATCAAAGGCACTGTCCCCTTTTCTTTTGTATTCCCTTTTAGTATAACAAATAAAGGGTATTAAGGTGAAAATAGGAATAGTTATATTTTTTTACTACTTAATACAATCCCGCTTACTACATATAGAATAGATGCAATATAAAAAATTGTACCAATCGTAAAGAAATCTACTAAATATCCCGTGGCAATAACCGCTACTGCTCCGCCAATGGATGTCCACACATGGTATTTTCCAATCTCATAACCAGCCTTTTCCTGCGCAACCTTTCGTGCTAACGAAGTCTTCTCAGTATTACGCTGCACAGCACCTAAAACTCCCATTACAATTTGAAGAAGATACACATGCCATACTTCCGTGGCAATCGGAAAACAAAGCATTAAGATTGCCATGGACCAAGCGTATATTATTAATAATTTTTTATCACCTACTTGATCAGATACCTTTCCCACTAGTGGATATACAAGTGCTGATGTTAAAGCAAATAAGCCATACGCCCAGCCAAATTGCGAGAAGCTATTTCCAACGTTTCGAAGCAATAATATATAAAAAGGAAATACCATACTTCCTGCCATCATGATGATACTTTGCGAAGCTACAAATCTTCTATATGTCATTTCGTATACTCCCTATAAAATAAATTCACAAATCTCTCTTCTGAATCTACTTCCTTCTTTTTCTTGAGAAATTCTTCAATACGAGGATATGCCCTTTTTAACTGCTCTTTCGTTGGATAAGAATAATACGGCAAATAGTAACTACCGTTATGCTTTAAAGTAACATCAATCATCTTCCGAATGACATCTTCTGTTTTCTTTATCTCACTATCTGAGCGTCCCTGGTTAATTAAAAGAACCAGCGCAAACATATCATCTTTCGCATAGGACAAAACTGCATTTTCATTCTTTTCCACGTAACGAATCGTAATGTTGAGCAAATTAAACTCTTCTTCATTTAATACGTTACGTAAATCATCTATATACTCCGTGAAAGCATCTATAGGCACAAAGTATTCTTGTAACACTTCGGTCCTATTTGGATTTTCATATTCCATAAAAGCACTATCTGATCTCATAACATTATTACGCGTCTCATACTTTCCATCTGTACGTTCAAAATAACCTCTTTGTATATTCCAAAATGTATTCTTTCCCCAATCACTATAACGTGATAACCCAAGTAAAAATTTCGGTGCAGCTATAATATTTTCTTCCTTTAATTCACTGTACTCTTCTCTCATATTTTGATTTTGTGCCAAAGTATAATCTGTCACATACATCTCTTTTAAAAATGAATTTGGAGCAACAGAAATACGTGCTAAGTGCATACGAACATTCTCATCTCTTTTCACTTTCTCTTTGAAATAAGATGCGTATTCTTTATAATCTATCATTCTCGTGTGCATTTCATATAATTCATCATCTGTTAACTTCAGCGTCACATCTAAAATAACTCCAAATAAACCGTAACCACCAATGACATATGGAAATAACGCTGCATTTTCTTCTCTACTTACATTACGTACCGTGCCATCTGCCATTAACAATCTAAATGACTCTATTGTATCAATCAGTGCCTCATGACGAATATCACGCCCGTGTACATTTACACTTAATGAACCACCAACAGTAAAAATATTTTGAGACTGCATGACCTGTACCGCAAGGCCATATGGATTTATTTTCTTCTGAATATCATTCCACGTGACACCACTTTGAACTGTAATCCGCTTCTTCTCTGGATCAAATTCTAATATTTTATTATATCCTTTCATATCGAGCATCGTACCATTCGGATAATATGTCTGTCCTCCTTGGCTATGTTGCATACCTGCAATGGAAATTTTCTCTCCTGAAACTTTTGCATCTCGCACTAATTTTATTAACGAGTGCTCTTCCGTAGCACTTTCAACTCGTTTTATTTTTGTCGGAAGCAATTTACCTACATCACTCATAATAGGATGATCAATTTGTTTTTTATACGTATGTACAGACTTGCAAGCAAAACCGTATATGCCGCAATGACCACTGCTATCTTTCTTTTTTTCAAAGGACACTCTCCTTATTAGCAACAAAAAGAGATACCCGTTCTTTCAGGTACCTCTCTTGACAGTGATTACTTTGCTGCTGGCAATTGTATTGGATCAAATTTATCATACGATGTAAACTTTGCATCCGTAATAATGTGCGCTTTATCTTCACCATTGCTACTCATAACCATATCTATCTTTGCTGATTCATATTTAAAATCTTTTGTAATAATATATTCCCCATCTATTTCTTCTATCTTTGCATTTTGGCCTTGTAGCATTTGTTTCTGCTTTTCATCCATACTAGCTAGCATACTCTCTGTCTCTTTCCCTTTTAATGCAAACTTCAGCTTATAATTATCTCCACTTTTCTCCATCTTCACTTTATTTAAAATTTCCGATGGAATCTCTAAATTATCTACCATTCCTTGAGTCGCATTCATTCCGTTAGCATTTAATTGTTCCTCTGGTACAGACATAACTTCACCCGAATTAGGATTTTTCACCTGACCAGCAATTTTTCCACCCACATCATAAACAATAACCTCTGTACCAGAAACATTCATTTCAGAACGAGAGTTTTTTTTCTTCGGCTCTAGTTGCATTTTAGCCTTCATTACATTCATCTCTGTTCCTTCAGCCTTTATTCCCACATCATATGTCATCGTTACATTTTCTTCGTTTTTAAAAGCTTCATTCGCTTTATTGAAAACATCCTTCGCTGTTAATTCCTTTTCTTTCTGCACAGCTTCTTTTTTCGGTTCATCAGTCTTTTTTGTTTCCTCATTACTACACCCTACTCCTAGACCAACTGCAAGTACTAAACTTGAAATTAAAATAAGTTTTTTCATAACGTCCCCTCCTTCCCAAAAATAATATCATCTCTTTTCCTATGAAATCTATATAATTCGTAATATTCTTCTTTAATTTTTTTCCTATATAGCAACATGTTTGAGAAAAAGTTTAAATATGATGTAAATAATAACAACTCATTTCAGGAGGTCATTATGAAAGCAATTATTTGCACAAAGTATGGACCACCTAATGTTCTCCAGATTCAAAATGTAGAAAAGCCTAAACCTAAAAAAAATGAAGTATTAGTTAAAATTCACGCAACAAGTGTATCGACTGGAGATTGTAGAATACGTGGCTTTAATAGCCCCCTCTTATTTTGGATTCCTATGCGGATCATATTAGGTTTCAGAAAACCGAGGAAACCTATACTTGGCGTAGAGTTATCCGGTGAAATCGAAGACATTGGAACAGATGTAACACAATTTAAAAAAGGAGATCCAGTTTTTGCATTAACAGAACTAAACCTTGGTGGTTATGCCGAATACACATGCGTGCATGAAAGTGGATTAATAGCATTAAAACCTACCAATGTGACATATGAAGAAGCTGCCGTTATTCCTTTTGGCGGAACTTCAGCATTGCACTTCCTTAGAAAAGGACAGATAAAAAAAGGGCAACGAGTACTTATATACGGCGCCTCTGGTTCAGTAGGGACAGCTGCCGTACAACTTGCTAAATACTTCGGGGCGACTGTCACAGCTATTTGTAGTAGTTCGAATTTCGATTTAGTTACAGCCTTAGGGGCAGACAACGTAATTGATTATATGAAAGAAGATTTTACTAAGCAGGGCGAGCACTACGATATTATATTTGATGCAGTTGGAAAATATAAAAAGTCTCTTTGTACAGATGCATTAATGCCTAATGGAAAATATGTATCTGTGAATGGAATGATGGCAAAGGTCAGTAAAGAAGATATGAACCTACTAAAACAACTAGCTGAAACAGAAAAGCTAAAACCTGTTATTGATAGAACTTACCGATTAGAAGAAGTTGTAGAAGCCCATACGTATGTAGAAATGGGCCATAAGAAAGGGAATGTTTCGATTACCTTAAAATAAAATATATTCTGAAAATATCATTGACAATTCTTTTTGTACGATTTACTATTAGTACCATATTCAAAACTATATACACATACTCTTATCAAGAGTGGCGGAGGGACTGGCCCGATGATGCCCGGCAACCGAGCTTATAACATATAAGCTAAGGTGCTAATTCCTGCAAAACGAGTTTTCGTTTTGGAAGATAAGAGAGGAATCTATTTCGTCTATTCGGCACCTCTCTTATTTTTGGGAGGTGCTTTTTATTTTGGAACGTATATGAAGGGGGATTTATAGATGAAAAAGGTATTATTAAGCATTGTAAGCGGAGCAGTATTATTATTAGGCGCATGTAGCGTGAGTTCAGATAAAGAGGTAAAAGCATTAGACGAGAAAAAGATTACTGTCGGTGTAACAGGTGGACCACATGAACAAATTTTTGAAAAGGTAAAAGAAGTTGCAGCAAAAGATGGTCTCGAAATTGATATAAAAGTATTTAATGATTATGTAGCGCCGAACGTATCTTTAGATGAAAAAAGCCTTGATGTAAATAGCTACCAAACAAAATCGTATTTAGATGTATTTAAAGCTGAACGCAATATGAAATTAGCTGAAGTATTTTCAACAGTAACATTCCCTATGGGCATATATTCTAAAAACATAAAAGATGTAAAAGACTTAAAAGAGGGCGATGCAATTGCTGTACCAAATGACCCAACGAATGAACTGCGAGCTTTAAAATTATTTGAAAAAGCAGGGGTTTTAAAAGTTGATCCGAAGGCTACAGAAAAAGCGACTGCGAAAGATGTAATTGAAAACCCGAAAAATTTAAAGATTGTTGAATTAGAAGCTTCTCAATTACCAACGCAACTAAGTGAAGTGAAAGCAGCTGCAATTAATACAAACTTTGCATTAGGTGCAAAATTAAGTCCAGCGAAAGATTCTATTTTCCGCGAAGGAAAAGATTCACCATATGTGAACTGGGTCGTTGTTCGTACTGAAAATAAAGATGATGCCGTTGTAAACAAATTAAAGAAAGCTTATCAATCTAAAGAAGTAAAAGAGTTTATCGAGAAAAAATTTGATGGTTCAGTTTTACCATCTTGGTAGGAGCTGACGATAATGATTGAATTAAAAAACATATCCAAAGTATTTACAACAACAAAAGGGAATGTTGAGGCTCTTAAGTCTACTTCCCTTAAAGTAGAAAAAGGCGATGTATTTGGAATCATTGGGTATAGTGGCGCTGGTAAAAGCACATTGATTCGATGTGTAAATCTATTAGAAAAACCAACGACAGGAAATATCATTGTAAACGAACAAGACCTAACAACATTATCAACAAAAGAACTAGCAAAAGCGAGACAAAAAATCGGAATGATCTTTCAAGGATTCAATTTACTTAAAACTGTTACCGTCTATGAAAATATTGCATTACCGTTACGGCTTGCTGGCATTCCAAAAGCGGAAATTGAAAAAAGAGTAGAAAAATATTTACGCATCGTGGATCTTTTTAACCGTAAAGATGCTTATCCAAGCGAACTTTCTGGCGGTCAAAAACAGCGCGTTGCAATTGCACGTGCACTATCACATGAGCCTGAAGTGTTATTAAGTGACGAAGCAACGAGCGCTTTAGATCCAGAAACAACTGATTCTATTCTTGATTTGTTATTAAAGATTAACGAAGAAATTGGAATTACGATTTTACTCATTACACATGAAATGAATGTCATCCAACGTATATGCGACCGCGTTGCCGTTATGGAACATGGATCTGTAGTCGAAAGCGGGACTGTGAAAGATATTTTCACAAACCCACAACATGTAACAACGAAGAAATTTGTAAATAGCGCATTTGCAGCGAAAATTCCAGAAGAGGTACAGAAAGAACTACAAAGTACTGGAGAAATTGTAACACTTTCTTTTATAGGAAGTTCTTCAGGAGAACCAGCACTAGCTGTCGCCACAAAACGTTTCCAAGTATATCCAAATATTTTATCTGGTAATATTACACAGTTAAAACATGAGGCATATGGGAAACTTGTCGTTCATATGCAAGGTGAAAAAAATGAAGTAAACCGTGCTTTAGCATTCTTACAAGAGAAAGGTATCATCGTAGAGGGAGGGAAAACAGACTATGGAAAACAAGTCCTTTTTGGATGAATGGAGTAAAGTCATATGGGAAGCCACAATCCAAACCTTTCAAATGACATCTATTTCATTACTCATCTCGATCCTTATTGCACTGCCACTTAGTGTAACACTTGTTTTAACAAGACCTGGTGGACAGCACGAAAATAAAATCATTTATCCTATTCTTAATACAATTATTAATATAATTCGCTCTCTTCCATTTATCATTCTATTATTCTTCATCTTACCTTTTACAAAGTTTCTAATGGGAACATCCATTGGCGTGCAAGGTGTGATCGTACCGCTTGTCGTCTTCACAGCTCCTTATATCGCACGTTTAATGGAGACAGCCTTACTAGAAGTAGATCGCGGTGTTATTGAGGCCTATCAAGCAATGGGTATCTCTACTATTAAAATCATTTGGCACGTCATGGTGAAAGAAGCTCGTCCCTCCCTTGTACTTGGATTAACAATTGCAACAATTGGCTTAATTGGCGCAACAGCAATGGCTGGACTCGTAGGTGCTGGAGGGCTAGGGGACTTGGCATACCGCTTCGGACATTTACGCTATGAACCTGAAGTAATGTATGCAACAGTCTTTATTTTAATTATCCTCGTTCAAGGATTACAGTCTTTAGGGAATGGTGTTGCACGAAGATTGAAGAAAGATTAAAAAAAGAAGGCATCTCACCAGGGTGAGATGCCTTCTTTTTTTAATCTTTTAAATCCACCTTCTGAATGAATAACTTGCCCAGTAATCCACTCAGCTTCTTCACTTACTAAAAATTTAATGAGTCTAGCTGCATCCTTTGGCTCACCAATTCTGCCAAAAGGAAACATCGGCTTTAACCCTTGTGTTATCTCTTCAGTCATCCATCCTGTATCGGTTGGTCCTGGATTAATTGCATTCACTGTTATTCCTAAATGAGCTACCTCTGCTGACAATGTACTAGTAAGAGCATCAATAGCTCCCTTCGTTGTCGCATAAGCTAGTTCTCCTGCCATAGGACCTTGAAATTGCCCCGAAGTAATATTAACAATTCTACCACCAGATTTCTTATCAAATCTCCGGGCAAATTGACTACTTAACAATGTAGTCGCACGGATATTTACCATGTAATGCTTATCTAGTTCTTCAGCAGTCAACGTAGAGAAATCATTATTCGTAGAATATGCTGCATTATTAATTAATATATGAGGGTACCCTAATTGTTCAGTAACTTTATTTATAAGCTCTTTCGGTGCATCATTCCGAGTTAAATCTAACTCCATGCTCGATA
Organism: Bacillus cereus group sp. BfR-BA-01382; assembly: GCF_022663475.1. Lineage (NCBI taxonomy): Bacteria > Bacillati > Bacillota > Bacilli > Caryophanales > Bacillaceae > Bacillus > Bacillus cereus group sp. BfR-BA-01382. The sequence goes on along the minus strand of NZ_JAKUFQ010000047.1, from coordinate 13,725 downwards.
CTCTAACACCGTTTTGCAATAGCTCTTCTTTTAATTGTATTTGTTCATTTTTATCGACGCCCCAAGGCATCTCTTTATCGTAAGCTGTCCAATACGTAAAAAACATATTGTATCCTGCTTCAGCTAATTCTTTACAAATCGCTGCCCCAATACCATCTAGACGACTTACCCCTGTAACAACTGCTACTTTATTTTTTAATTGATTCATCATATACTCCTCCAAGTTTAAAGGGCGCATACTTTATATAAGAGATATAAAATTTCCCACAAAAAAAGACAGATACATAAAATAGGCATCTATCCTTACAAAAGGGATGTACAAGCCAAATATGCAGTCCTTGGATGATTTACAGATAGCTAAATAAACCCTCACTTATGAGAGAAAAATTCATCTATCTAATTTCTAATCATTACAAGTTCATCCACATATTAAGTCTTTGTCCCCTTTACATATATCTCTATTCTTAGTTTACCAAAACAGATAAAATGTTACAAAAAATAAAACAATTACTCACAACCTATCCTTGTTCACATTCTCTTCATTGTGAATCTTTTCACATTGAATATATAATAAACTTGTAAATACAATATTGGAGGGATTTCAATGATTATCAATTTTTTAAGAACTGATAAACGTGCTACTTTCATATTATTACTTTTACGTCTTTACATAGGATATACATAGCTCGCTGCTGGGATAGGCAAAGTCTTCGGACAATCTTTTGACGCAAGTGGTTTTCTAAAGGGTGCTATTGCTCAAGCATCAGGTGACCACCCTGCAGTACAAAGTTGGTGGGCAGATTTTCTTCAACATTTTGTCCTTCCAAACGCAGACCTATTTAGCTTTTTAGTTCAATGGGGAGAAATTTTAGTAGGTCTAGGTTTAATTTTAGGCGGATTAACAAAAACAGCTGCATTTTTCGGAATCATAATGAATCTTTCATTTTTATTAAGTGGAACTGTTAGTGTAAACCCAAACCTGCTTATTTTGACTATATTCATTTTAGTTGCAGGGCAGAACGCTGGACGTATTGGATTAGATGGCTATATTTCCCCTAAACTTTTCCATAAAAACAACCACGGAACATATAAATTAAGTAAAACTGCGTAGTAACAGTTTACTTTTAAAATATAAATAAGAAAAAGAGCCTGAGTATAGGCTCTTTTTCTTATTTATCCTAATTTAAACTTTTAACGAGCCACGAAAACCTCTGGCAGCATAGTAAGAGTCTGCTCCATTGTGGTACACGAAAACATGTCCGAAGCGATAATCGCAAAATAGAGCACCACCGAGTTCTCGAATATCTGAAGGTGTTTGTACCCAGCTTGATGATTTCATGTCGAAATCCCCAAGTTTTTGCAATTCCCGATATTGTTCTTCAGTTAATAGTTCAATGCCCATAGCATTTGCAACATCAATAACGTTATTTTCTGGTTTATGTTTTTTTCTTGATTCTAACGCTTCAAGATCATAACAAAGACTCCTGCGGCCTTTAGGACTCTCCTTTGAACAATCATAGAAAGTATACTCGTCCTTTTCTTCATCATAACCAACAACATCCGGCTCACCGCCAGTTACTTCCATTTCATTAAGTGACCACAATTTTTCATTATTAGTAGTCAGCTTCGCTTCAACTTTAGCCCATTCAAGACCTTCATGGCGGTTCATGTTTTTCTCAAAACGAGCTTTCAATACTTTCAATAACTCTTCACGTTTTTCTACTAGTAAGTCATTTTTATTTCCTGTCATATTAATCCTCCCTGATATGTGTACGGATAGTAGTTTAAGTATATATTTTATAATAAATCATCTCAATATGAAGAGCGTTTCAACCTTATGTCTTTTACAAACATCCATTATAAAGTCCTAAAACCCTCTACACTCTCTCCAAGAATATAGTGTGAAAACCACATCAAATTCTGCTTCATAATAGCTACATTCATTCCCGGCTGATTAGGACTATATGCCATTCCTTTAAATATAATTAATTCTGTATCAACTTCCATATCCTTTAATCCTTGATATAGATCATATGCATTTGTAATTGGAATTCTTGCATCCTTTTCCCCATGTTGAATTAAGGTAGGCGTACAAGCTGATTTAATATACGTCATAGGTGATGTCTTCGTATATATCTCTCGATCATTCCATGGGGTATTTCCTAAATACATTCTAATAAAATAAGGGATATCTGTATTTACATAATGAGTACTCCAGTTCGTGATTCCGCCTCCAACTGAAATAGCTTTAAACCTGCTACTAAATGTAGAACAGAAAGCTGATATATATCCTCCGTTACTCCATCCCATAACTCCTACTTTATCATTATCTACAATCCCTTGATCAACTAGTTTATCCACCCCTGATATAACATCATCATAGTCAGCGATTCCCTGTTTTCTATAGTTTGCTTTTAAAAATTCATTACCATAACCAGAACTTCCTCTGTAGTTTGGCTCTAAAACGATAAAGCCTTTTTCGATAAACTGTTCAATCGGATATTTCTCATTGAAGCAGTCTGAAAATATCGGAAAGGATGCCCAAGCCGGACCGCCGTGAATTACTACTAATAAAGGAGATTTTTTATTTACGTCAAACTCTACTGGCGTTGATAAAACACCTTCTATTTCAAGACCATCACTACTTTTCCATGAGATGATTTCCCTGTTACTTTTAAGTTTCCCTTTGAAAAAGTTATTTTCATCCGTTATTTTTTTATCGTCTAAATAGATTTCAAAGGTTTCATTTGTTATAGCCTTATTATAGGATATATGTTTTCCATCCTTTGTTATAGAAGCATCCATTATAAAGCCATCTACTTTTTCGCTTAATGCTTCTACAGTACCATCTTCAGCTAGTAATCCAATACGATAATTCGTTTTATCCTGCCATCTAATTAAAATTCCTTTAGCTGTCCACTGTAATGGCATAACAGTACTATCAAAATCTGTTACAGGTTGAATTACCTCTCCTGTATTTATATCATATACCTCTAACGTACTGTCTTGTATATGGTTTCTATAGTAATCCTTCTCTCTTATGCTTGCTGTGTAACATATTTTACTGCCTTCAGGAGAAAAGCAGACGCTACCGCCCAACAACTTATCCACATTCAGCTTTTGTAGCTCTCCAGCTTTAGTATGGAGTATGTATAAATCTCCATTTATATAATCCGCCATATTTGAGCTTGGTGTCGCCATAAACACAATCTTCTTCCCATCATTTGAAATATCAAATTCATGGATATGAAAATCCTTACCATCAGTTAATTGATAAACAACTCTTTTCTCGTGTTCATATGTATCACTTTGTATCACCTTTTCTATTTCAATGTAATATAAACAATTATTCTGGTGTTCCTTACCTATATGTTGAAACTCTCCATATAGATCCCTACGCTTCTTTATCTCCACACATTCTTTTGACTGCGTAACATAATAAAGACCCTTGCCAGTAGGACCCCATTTGAATGTACTGACTCCTTCTTTCTCATCAGTAATTTGAACCCCTTCATAACCATCTAGTGACTTAACAAAGATCTGATTTTTCCCATTACCAACGGGGCTAAGATATGCTATATCCCTAGAATTTGGAGACCATAATGGGCATGTACTTTCTATATCTCCATTTATCAATAAACAACTCTGTCCCTTTTCTTTTCCATATATCCATACATGATTCCTATATGTATTGTCTTTCCAGTTAGCCGTCTTCTTAACAAACGCTACGTTTTTACCATCATCACTTATGTTTGTACTTGATAAGGTTGGTAATGAAATAATCTCTTCTATACTTAGATATGTTTTTTTATTCACTTTCATCAATATCCCCCCTTGAAATGTCCATAAATCTCTCGTCTCTTTTTGTCGTAATAAAGGAGATTTTTCACAGATACTTAAAATGATAACGGAAAATTCAGATAAATAAAAGTAAAACATTAATCTATAGGGTTCTATCCACTTACCAATTCTAGATGTTCTTTTTCGGCACAAAAACACCCCTTTAGATAAAATATCTAAAGGGGTGCAAATTTGTAAATTTATTTTAAAGCTATAACTATATTTATTAACCTACCAATCTCCTACTCAACAGTAACAGATTTAGCTAAGTTACGTGGCTTATCAACGTCACACTCGCGGTGAAGTGCTGCGTAGTATGAGATAAGTTGTAATGGAATAACTGCTACTAGCGGTGCTAGTGCTTCATGGACAGCTGGTAATACGAAGCTGTCACCTTCCATTTCTAAGCCTTTCATTGAGATGATACATGGGTTAGCACCGCGTGCTACTACTTCTTTCACGTTACCACGAATTCCAAGGTTTACGTGCTCTTGTGTAGCAAGTGCGATAACTGGTGTACCATTTTCGATTAAAGCGATTGTACCGTGTTTTAACTCTCCTCCAGCGAATCCTTCTGCTTGGATGTAAGAGATTTCTTTTAGTTTTAACGCACCTTCTAATCCTACGTAGAAGTCTACGCTACGTCCGATGAAGAAACAGTTACGCGTTGTTGCTAAAAATTGTTTTGCTAATGCGTCCATTTCTTCTTTTTGATCACAAAGTTCTATCATTGCATTTGCTACAAGTCCTAGTTCGTGTGTTAAATCGAAATCAAGAACTTCACCTTTTGCTTTAGCAATATCAGCTGCTAAAATTGAAAGTACTGCAAGCTGTGCTGTGTAAGCTTTCGTTGATGCAACTGCAATTTCTGGTCCAGCGTATAATGGAAGTGTATAATCAGCTTCACGAGAAAGAGTAGAACCAGGCACGTTTGTAATTGTTAATGCTTTATGACCCATTTCATTTGTTTGTACAAGTACTGCACGGCTATCAGCTGTTTCACCACTTTGTGAAATGTAAATGAAGAATGGTCTTTCTGTTAATAATGGCATGTTGTAAGAGAATTCACTTGCTACATGTACTTCAACTGGCATTTTTGCAAACTTCTCGATAAATTGTTTTCCAACAAGACCTGCATGATAACTCGTTCCACATGCAATGATGTAAATACGATCGCTATCTAAAATCGCATTGCGGATGTCTTGATTTAATTCAATTTCGCCATTTTCATCTTGATACTTTTGAATTATATTACGGATTACAAGTGGTTGCTCATCGATTTCTTTAAGCATGAAGTGAGGATATGTTCCCTTTTCAATATCACTTGCGTCTAATTCCGCTGTAAAAGGTGCACGTTCAATCGTTTCACCTTGTAAGTTTTTAATTGTAATACTTTCTTTCGTTACGATTACGATTTCTTTATCCATTAACTCAATAAATTGATCTGTAACTTGTAACATCGCCATAGCGTCGCTTGCCACAACATTAAAGTTGTCACCAACACCTACTAATAGCGGGCTTTTGTTTTTAGCAACATAAATCATGTTTGGATTTTCAGCATCAAGTAATCCGATTGCATAAGAGCCATGTAAAAGAGATAGCGTATTACGGAACGCTTCTTCTACACTTAATCCTGTGCTCACTTGTTGTTCCATAAGCTGTACGATAATCTCTGTATCTGTTTCACTTACGAACGTTACATCTTGTAAATATTCCTTTTTCACTAATTCATAGTTTTCAATTACACCGTTATGAACTAGTGTAAAGCGTTTTGATGTACTTTGATGCGGATGCGCGTTTACTTTACTTGGAACACCGTGTGTAGCCCAGCGTGTATGTCCGATACCTACGCTTGCTGCTACGTTCTCATCTACGATTTCACGAAGTTTTGCGATACGGCCTTTTTCTTTGTATACAACAACACCGTTCTCTGCTTGTACTGCAATACCTGCTGAATCATATCCACGATATTCTAGCTTTTCTAAACCTTTTAATAAAATTTCCTTTGCATCTTGCTCTCCAATAAATCCTACGATTCCACACATGTTTAGTCGCCGTTACAAATGCTTACACTGCTCTGCGAACATGTAACGACATAGTCCGATACCATTTTTATTTATACTAAAAAACGGATTACATATTGCTAGCCCTGTAAGCTTGTAACGGCTTTCACCTTCCTCTCGATTGGGTTTAAGTCCGTATATACTTATACAGCTAGTTTTCATCCGTTCCTCTTCTCTCATCACACTTTCACCTTTGTCCACTAAGTCACCTTAATGATTTAAGTAAAAGTTTGCGGTTGTGATGAACAACCGGGAGTCATCCGCCGAAATCTCGATAAACCCCACCTCGTCAACTACACTATTTGTAGTTCTGGCGCTTTTATAATTTATAATATTTCCTTTGAGAAAAAGAACAAGACCATCTTATAACAAACATGGATAAACCGTCAATGAAATTTTTTTCATCGTCTATAAAACATATGAAAAAGGAGCACTTATTGTGCTCCTTTTTCATATAAATTCAGCTAATTATTCAGCGCCAACTTCAGCTTTCACAACTTCTACAATGCGATGTACAAATGCATCACAAACTTCTTGTGTTGGTGCTTCTGCCATTACACGAATAAGTGGCTCTGTTCCAGATGGACGAACAAGAATACGGCCATCACCGTTCATTTCTTCCTCTACAACACGAATAATTTCTTTAATTTTTTTATTTTCTAATGCTAATTTTTTATCTGTTACACGAACGTTTACTAGCAATTGTGGGAATTTCGTCATTTCTCCTGCAAGCTCAGATAATGGTTTTTTCGTCATTTTCATGATGTTTACAAGTTGAAGTGCACTTAACATTCCGTCACCAGTTGTAATGTAATCAAGTAAGATAATATGGCCTGATTGTTCTCCACCTAAGTTGTAACCACCGCGTTTCATCTCTTCCATTACGTAGCGGTCACCAACTGCTGTTTTATCGCTTGTAATATTGTTTGCTTCAAGTGCTTTGTAGAAACCTAAATTACTCATAACAGTTGAAACAACTGTATTATGTTTTAATTGACCAGTTTCTTTCATGTATTTCGCACAAATAAACATAATTTGATCACCGTCAACGATGTTTCCTTTTTCGTCTACAGCAATTAAACGGTCGCCATCGCCATCAAAAGCAAGTCCGATGTCAGCACCTTTTTCTTTTACTAATTCAGCCAATACTTCTGGATGTGTAGATCCTACACCTTCGTTAATATTCATACCGTTCGGTGAAGTCCCCATTGTTGAAATATCAGCTTCTAAATCTGCAAATAAGTATGGAGCTAAAGAAGATGTGGCACCATGTGCACAATCTAAAGCGATATGTAGGCCAGAGAAGTCTTCTTCAACAGTTTGTTTAATGTATTGTAAATATTTTTGTCCACCTTCAAAGTAATCGCTCACTTGTCCAAGGTTAGTACCTGTTGGACGTGGTAGTTCATCAACTTCTTTGTCTAATAAAGCTTCAATTTCAGCTTCTTGCTCATCTGTTAATTTAAAGCCGTCTGAACCAAAGAATTTAATACCGTTATCTTGTACTGGATTATGAGATGCAGAAATCATAACACCCGCTTGTGCGTCTAGTGCTTTTGTTAAATAAGCAACACCCGGTGTAGAAATAACGCCAAGGCGCATTACTTCTGCTCCAGTTGATAATAGACCTGCTACTAAAGCTCCTTCTAACATATGGCCAGATACACGTGTATCACGACCGATAATTACTTTTGGACGATCTGTATCTTTTGTTAATACATAACCACCAAAACGCCCAATTTTGAAAGCTAATTCAGGTGTTAACTCCTTATTTGCAACTCCGCGTACTCCATCTGTACCAAAATATTTACCCATTATGATTCGCTCCTTTTTCTTGCTCTTTTTGATTATGGTTATCTACTGTTGGTTCTTGACTAGTTTCTTTATCTTTATCTTGATTTTGGTTTTGATTATTTTCCTGTTCCGTTTCCTTTTCTGGATCGGGTTCAGGATTTTTTGGCTTCTCATTTTGATTTTCTTGATTGGTGTTTGAATCCGGTTGTTGACCGTTACCCTGTACTTCTTTATCTGGTTTTTCTTTCTTTACAATAGTAACTTTAGCACTTTTTTGTTTTGGCTCTATTGAAATATTACCAGGACCACTCACTTGAATAGAAATATCTTTCGTCCCTGAAGATACATTTTGCAGATTAATTACCGCTGTTATTTGAGCAGCTGTTATTTTATCTACTATACTTGCTTCTCCTGAAATATCAACACTTATCTTTTCATCTTGCGGCGAAATTAGCTGAGCCGTAACATCTTTAGAAAGTCCATTTTTTTGGATTGGGATACCATCAATCGTTTTTGTTTTCGTTTGTTTTGTTTTTTGTACTCCCACCGAAACCTTCACTTGATTCGGTTTTGCACTTGTTACACCCTTGGGTAATAAAACAGAGGCATCGAATGTTGTAGACTCTGTCAATTGACTAAAATCTACTTCGACCCCCTCTAGCGATTGTATATTATCCAAAATATCTTTTGGACCAGCTATCGTTACTTCTCTCGGCTCGACACTGATATTTGTAACTGCCAACCCTTCTGCTAAACTCCCCTTCTTCGTATACGTTACAGGAACAGTTTTTTCAGTATTATTGGCTGTAGTTTGCGTTGCCACATTCAACGTTACACTAATCTTAGATGGACTTGTTCTTACATTTAAACGTTTTCCTTCTTTATTGTATAATGTAACTTCGGGCGTTTTTGTAACAGTTTTATTAACACCTTTTAAATCAACATACGCTTTGGCAGATGAAATGCTTTCAATTTCTTCTTTCGTCCCAACTACCTCAACAGTATCCGGTTTAAGGCTTGATTTTTCGAGAGTAGCCCCCGCTGGCATCTGATCCTCATTTGATAATTTCAAATCTACATGAACATATTTTCTCGCCTTTTCATGAAGAGTAACTTTAATTGTTGATGGCTGAACTGTTCCTTTCACATCATCTGGAAGCCCGTTCGTTTTTAAAGAAATCTCATAAGTTCCTTTTGGACTATCTCGCAAATCAATTGGTATGTCAAATTGTTTTTTTGCTTTTACTGTAGCAACTGATGCTTTTGGGCCTTCTAACTTCACCTTAACGCCCTCTGCTGGAATACCACTTACAATATATTTCTCCTCATCATACTTAAGGTTAATCGCATAATTAGTTAATGTTTCTTTCGTATCATTTGCAAAAGGTAATATACCTGATGTCGTATTTTTTTCAGTTAACGTCGCTGACATAAAAAGCATACACGCCAATAGTAATGAGATCCCTTTTAAAAACCAATGATTCTCCATTAACTTATCCATGACGCTTTCTCCTCCAATTCCATAAAGACGAAGAAGTCGTTTTTTCGTTCCCACTAAATTCAGCTAATAACATATCCTTCAGCTGTTCTGTCTTCAAATCACGATGCAACTTACCATTTTTCGTTAAAGAAATTTGACCAGTTTCTTCAGACACAACTACTGTAATACTATCAGTAACTTCACTAACTCCCATTGCAGCACGATGTCTAGTTCCTAATTCTTTAGAAATAAACGGACTTTCTGATAATGGAAGATAGCATGCTGCTGCTTTAATTGTACTTCCTTGCATAATTACCGCTCCGTCATGAAGAGGTGTATTTGGAATGAAAATATTAATAAGTAATTCAGATGATACGTTTGCATTCAGCGGAATACCCGTTTCCACATAATCACCCATACCGGTCTCTTTTGACAAAGTAATTAATGCACCAATTCTACGTTTCCCCATATATTCGGTTGCTTTTGCTATCGCTGTTGCAACCATTTCAGGTTCATCATCCTCATGCGGTCCACCACGCGAAAATAAACTCCCGCGCCCTAGCTGCTCAAGTGCTCTTCGCAATTCTGGCTGAAAGATAATAATAACGGCTAAAAATCCCCATGTTAATACTTGTTCAGTTAGCCAAGATAACGTATGCAATTCAAGGAAAATACTAATCATCTTAACGACAATGATAACTGTAATCCCTTTTAAAAGTTGAACAGCTTTCGTCCCTCGGATTATGAGAATCAGCTTATATATAATAAACCATACAATGGCAATATCTAATGCCGTACTAAGATATTTCAAAATGGTCGTATCTTCAAAAGGCATGCTATCCCTTCCTCCTACTTACGAGCAATTCTATCCATATATTGAAATATTGTTTTATGCTCTATCTGTATGTATTTCCAACAACTAGTTAATTATACCATACATGAAACAAACGACAATTACAAACAACCCCCTTTAGCTCAAATTGGTAAGATGTCAAACATTTTTATCTTACAGTATAATATAAATCATTATTATACGCCTATTTTCAAATAAAAAAAGCAACTTCTCAGTTGCTTTTCTTACATTTATTTTAGTTTTTCACCGAATAAAGAACCCATTAAAGCAACTGCTGTTGTTGCCGTTCTATTTCTCTCATCTAAAATCGTATTTACCTCAACAAATTCAGCAGATGTGATAATATCAGCTTCCGCTAACATTTCCATCGCCAAGTGGCTTTCACGATAAGATAGACCACCAATTACAGGCGTTCCAACACCTGGTGCATCATGAGGATCAAGACCATCTAAATCTAATGATAAGTGTACACCATCAGTATGAGATAAATATGCGATTGTTTCTTCCATAACAGCCGTCATCCCCATACGATCAATTTCATGCATCGAGAACACTTTAATACCTTCATTGCGAATGAAGTCTTTTTCTCCTTCATCTAATGCACGCGCACCGATAATTACAACATTCTCTTTTTTCACCTTTGGATATGCTCCGTATAAATCTACAAGTGAAGAATGTCCATAACCTAAACTTGCTGCAAGTGACATACCGTGAATATTTCCAGATGGTGAAGTTTCCTCTGTATTTAAATCACCGTGTGCATCATACCAAATAACACCTAAGTTTTTATAATGTTTGGCTACACCAGCTAATGTACCGATAGCAATACTATGGTCACCACCTAATACAAGTGGAAAACGACCTTCTTCTATAATATGATCCACCTTACTTGCTAATTCATTACATACAGTTGCAACTTGTGTAAGGTTTCTTAATTTTGTATTTTCATCTACCTCTTTTTCTCTCTCTATACATATATCTCCCATATCTTTAACGTCATATCCAATTTCTTCAATTCTTTCAATTACCCCTGCATAACGGATCGCGCTCGGTCCCATATCAACTCCACGACGCATCTGTCCTAAATCCATTGGAACTCCAATAACTGAAATTTCTTTTTTCATAGATAGTATCCCCCTTTTATGCCTTCACTAAATATTTTAAATCTTTTATATAGTCTGACTCAACTCGACATTTTTTTGTATGGATATACAATTTATTCACTTATATTCACGTTGAAAATCAAATTTCAAGACTATTCTATGTATAAAGTTAACTTAATGAAACAATCGCAATCACTATTATCAAATAATAATAATAAAACACTCCTACATTTAGAAGTGTTTTTCTGACGCTATTTTCCATACTGCTGCAATATTCTTCGTTGTCATTTCAATATTTTCTTCTGCTACTCTATATGCTTCTTCTAGTGTCATCGGTCTTGTTGTAATACTAAATACCGCATCTATTCCTTTCTCGTAAACAGCTGGATAATCAGATGATACAGACCCTCCAATAGCAATTACAGGCACAGAAAAACGTTTCGCACGCCCCGCAACACCAACAGGAGCCTTCCCATATGCAGTTTGTTCATCTATTCTACCTTCACCAGTTATAATGAGATCTGCATCTTCTATATGTTTATCGAAATTTGTATAATTCAATACAATTTCAATGCCCCTTCGCAAGTCTCCCTTTAACACTGAAATAACAGCCGCTCCCATTCCTCCTGCTGCCCCTGCACCAGGTATTTCAGATACATCAAAAGATACATATCGTTTAAGGATATTCGCGTAATGTTTTAAATTCTCATCTAGCTCTTTCATCATCTCTACATTCGCACCCTTTTGTCTCCCAAATACGAAAGATGCCCCCTGCATTCCGACTAATGGATTATCCACATCACAGGCCGCTTCTATCTTTACTCCCTTTAAGCGTGGGTCCAGTTGTGAAAAATCAATAGCATCAATTGAATGTAATGCGCCTCCAGATGGATCTATTACTTCACCCTTGTCATTTATAAATCTTACTCCTAAAGCTGCTAACATACCTGCCCCACCATCATTTGTAGCACTTCCTCCAAGTCCTAAAATTATGTACCCCACTCCTTGATCTAGCGCATGTAATATAAGTTCTCCTGTTCCTTTTGTCGTTGTAATAAGTGGGTTGCGCTTTTCAACTGGAACGTGCTGTAATCCTGATGCTGCTGCCATTTCAATAAACGCTGTCTTTTTATCTTTAGAAATGCCATAAAAAGCTTGTACACCTTCTCTAAGCGGTCCTGTCACACTAATTGATATAATTCTCCCCCCTGTAGCATCAACAAGTGATTCAACCGTCCCTTCTCCTCCATCTCCAATTGGTATTTTCACATACTCTGCATTAGGAAAAATCGCTCTAAAACCTCTTTCAATAGCTCCACATACTTCTATAGCTTTTAGGCTTTCTTTATATGAATCAGATGCAATAACAACTTTCACAATTATCCCCCCATCCCTTATTTTTACGTTTTCTTCATTTTAAACGATAAATATAAAAGTTGTCTTTTTAAACACAAAAAAGCTTACATCGTATGATGTAAGCTTTTTCTATTTAGATGGAGCCTAGCGGGATCGAACCGCTGACCTCCTGCGTGCAAGGCAGGCGCTCTCCCAGCTGAGCTAAGGCCCCTTAGTAATAAAGCGGAAGACGGGATTCGAACCCGCGACCCCAACCTTGGCAAGGTTGTATTCTACCACTGAACTACTTCCGCGAAAATGGTGAGCCATGAAGGATTCGAACCTTCGACCCTCTGATTAAAAGTCAGATGCTCTACCAACTGAGCTAATGGCTCGTAAATGGCTGGGCTAGCTGGATTCGAACCAGCGCATGACGGAGTCAAAGTCCGTTGCCTTACCGCTTGGCTATAGCCCATTAATATTTACTAGTATGGTTATCTTCTCAAAAAAATAAACCCTTTCAGGTTATTTTAAAGAAAATGGTGGAGGGGGGCAGATTCGAACTGCCGAACCCGAAGGAGCGGATTTACAGTCCGCCGCGTTTAGCCACTTCGCTACCCCTCCGACATTTAAACATATATGGTGGAGGATGACGGGATCGAACCGCCGACCCCCTGCTTGTAAGGCAGGTGCTCTCCCAGCTGAGCTAATCCTCCAAAAGTGGTGACCCGTACGGGATTCGAACCCGTGTTACCGCCGTGAAAGGGCGGTGTCTTAACCACTTGACCAACGGGCCAAAAATTTAAAAACTTTTCCAAGCTTCCAACCGGGCTTGAACCGGTGACCTCTTCCTTACCATGGAAGTACTCTACCAGCTGAGCTATGGAAGCATAATGGCTCCGCAGGTAGGAATCGAACCTACGACCGATCGGTTAACAGCCGATAGCTCTACCGCTGAGCTACTGCGGAACAATACAAGCCTGGCAACGTCCTACTCTCACAGGGACAAGGTCCCAACTACCATCGGCGCTAGAGAGCTTAACTTCCGTGTTCGGTATGGGAACGGGTGTGACCTCTCTGCCATCATTACCAGACTTTTATCATTATACACATTCTTTTCAGAATGTCAAAAGGAATTTTAAATATATATTCCTTCAAAACTAGATAACATTGCTACATATTATATGGTTAAGTCCTCGATCTATTAGTATTCGTCAGCTCCACATGTCACCATGCTTCCACCTCGAACCTATCAAC